>JAOIYV010000019.1 GCA_028226735.1 Candidatus Pelagibacter sp. | reverse complement strand
CTAAAGACTCTAGTGGTATCAAAGAAATAGCTAATGAATACCACATGGGTGTATCCACTATTCATGGTGCTGAGAGTTTTTATGAATTTTTAAGACCAGCCCATAGAGCAAAAAAAGCTTTTGTTTGTAATGGAAGTGCCTGCATGTGTTCTGGAACACAGGAACCTTTGAAGAAAAAATTAAAAGAAAAGCTAGGTGATGATAAAGTTGGTGAAATGTTCTGCCTTGGCCACTGTTATGAAAACAAAGCTTTTCATTATGATGGTGAAAACTATGCTGGCAATGATATTGATAAAATTGATGAAATAATTAAAGGAGATAAAATTGAACAGGAAAAATTTTTCTCAAAAAGTTTTGCTTCAACAAGTTTTTTAATGGATGATAAACTTTCAAACTTAGATCAATTTAAAGATGTTTTAAATAAATTTATAAATACAGATAAACAAGAAATTATAAAGTCACTTTTAGATTCAAACCTAACAGGCAGAGGTGGTGCTGGTTTTCCTGCGGGAATGAAATGGGATTTTTGTGGAAAAGCAAAATCAGAAAAAAAATATGTAATCTGTAATGCTGATGAAGGTGACTCAGGAGCTTTTTCTGATAGATATTTATTAGAAGATCAACCACTTAAAGTTTTATTTGGAATGATTATTTGTGGATATGTTATTGGAAGTGATGAAGGTGTTTTATATATAAGAGGTGAATATCCAAAATCTATTGAAGCAATAAATGGATGTATTAATTCTTTGAAAGAAAAAGGTTTATTAGGTGAAAATATACTTGGAACAAGTTTTTCTTTTGATCTAAATATTTGTATTGGACAAGGTGCTTATATATGTGGAGAAGAAACTGCTTTAATTGCATCAATTGAAGGAAGAAGAGCTGAAGTAGATGTTAGGCCTCCCTTTCCTGTTACTGAAGGACTTTATAAAAAACCAACAGTTGTTAACAATGTTGAAACTTTAGCTGCAGCTACTGGTATACTTATTAATGGGGCTGATAAATTTTCAGCAATAGGAAATAAAAAATCTGCAGGTACAAAATTAGTTTGTTTTGATAGTTTTTTTAACAATCCTGGTGTTTACGAAGTCGAAATGGGAACACCTATGAAAAAAGTTTTAAATGATATTGGTGGTGGTTTTAAAGAACCTATCAAAGCATTACAAATTGGAGGACCATTAGGTGGAGTTATTCCAATTGAAGAAGCTGAAAAATTAAATCTAGATTTTCAAGAATTTACTGCTGCTGGTTTCATGTTGGGACACGCAAGTATAGTAAGTATTCCAAAAGATTTTCCAATGGTGGAATATATTCATCATTTATTTGAATTCACAGCTGAAGAATCATGTGGAAAATGCTTTCCAGGTAGACTTGGTTCTTACAGAGGTAAGGAAATGTTTGATCAAGCCAAGAATAAAACTGCTAAAATTCCATTAAAGCTATTAAATGAGTTGCTAATAACAATGAAAAAAGGCTGTTTATGTGCTTTATGTGGTGCAATACCTACTCCAATCATGAATATATTAAAATATTTTGGTGATGAAATGAAGGATGATATGGTGAAAGATAATTAATGAGCTCAGAAAAAAGAAAAATTGCATATATAGATGGTAAGCCATATGAAATTGGTCCTAACCATACTTCTGTTTTAAAATTTGTAGAAAGCTATCTTGGTGAAAAAAAGGTTCCTGCTTTATGTAACGATCCAAACTTAGCACCTTATGGAGCTTGTAGAGTTTGTTCTGTTGAAGTTGCTTTAGTTAAAGATGGTCCAACTAAAGTTGTAGCCTCATGTCATACGCCAGTTGGTGAAAACCAACATATTTTTACAAACAATGAAAATTTAACGGCTTTAAGAAAAAATATTGTTGAACTAGTTTTAACCGACCATCCAATGGAATGTGGAACCTGCGAGGTTAATAATAACTGTGAACTTCAAGATGTTGCTAATGATTTAGGTATATCAGATCATAGATATAATGTACCAAAACAACATAAAGGTATTCCAAGAGACACCTCTCATGATTACATGAGAATGAATTTAGATAACTGCATTAATTGTGGAAGATGTGTTCGTGCTTGTGATGAAATTCAAGGTTCCTTTGTTTTAACAATGAGTGGTAGAGGATTTGATTCTAAAATAACAACAGATAATGATGCATTATTTGGCGATTCATCTTGTGTATCATGTGGAGCGTGTGCACATACTTGTCCTACAGATGCTATTTCAGACGTGTATCAATCAAAATCGGTTGCTGTAGATGAAAAAGTTAGAACGACTTGTTCTTACTGTGGTGTTGGTTGTAATCTTGAAGCATCAATCAAAGATAATAAAGTTGTTGCAATATCTACTCCAGAAAAATCTGAAGTTAATGCAGGTCATACTTGTATTAAGGGAAGATATGCTTTTGGATTTTATGATCATCCTGACAGATTAAAAACTCCTTTAATTAAAAGGAATGGAAAATTTGAAGAAGCGTCATGGGATGAAGCATATGATTTTATTAAAAAAGAATTAAATAGAATTACCAAAGCTAATGGACCAGATGCAGTTGCAGGTATTTCTTCAGCAAGATGTACTAATGAAGAAAATTATGTTTTCCAAAAAATGATTAGAGCAGCAATAGGAACTAATAATATTGATTGCTGTGCAAGAATTTGTCATTCTCCTACTGCGTGGGGAATGCAACAAACATTTGGAACAGGCGCAGCTACAAATTCTACAGAAGATATTTACCATGCAGATTTATTTATGGTTATTGGAGCAAATCCAACTAATGCTCACCCAGTTACTGGTGCTAAAATCAAGCAACAAGTAATGAAGGGTAAAAAATTAATTGTATTAGATCCTATTACTACTGAACTTGCTAAACTTGCTGATTATCATATCAAACTTAGACCAGGAACAAATGTTGCTATTTTAAACATGATGTTGCATTTTATATTAAAAGCAAACCTGCATGATAAAGACTTTGTTAGGGATAGAACTGATGGTTTTGCAAATTTCATTAAAGAAATTGAAAGACAAGATATGGATCATCTAGCGAAAGTTGCTGGTGTTGACAAACAGTTAGTTAAAGAAGCTGCAATTGCATATGCAACAGCTAAAAACTCTATGGAATTCCATGGTTTAGGAGTTACAGAACAAGAGCAAGGATCTAAAACAGTAATGTTAATTGCTGATCTTGCAATGATTACAGGAAATATTGGTAGAAGAGGCGTTGGTGTTAATCCATTAAGAGGACAAAATAATGTTCAAGGTGCAGCTGATATGGGCTGTCAACCTCACCAAGGAGCTGGATACTTTGAAGTGGCTGATGAAAAAGTTCAAAATTTCTACACTGAAAAATATGGAGTAGTACACCCAACAAAACAAGGACTAAAAATTCCAGAAATGTTTGATGGGGCAATTAATAAAGATGTGAAAGCTGTCTGGATTATTGGAGAAGATATTGTTCAAACAGATCCTAATAGTGCCCACGTAATAGACGCTATGAATTCACTTGAGCTATTAGTTGTGCAAGAAATTTTTATGAGTGAGACTGCAAAACTTGCAACAGTAGTATTACCAGGAACAACTTTCTTAGAAAAAAATGGAACTTTTACTAATACAGAAAGAAGAATTCAAAGAGTTAATCGAGCCGTACCTCCTTTGCCTGGTACTAAAACAGATGGAACAATTGTAACAGATATGATGCAAAAATTAGGCTTTGATCAACCTGAATATGACGCTGATCAAGTTCTTGCAGAAATAGCTGATGTGGTTCCTTTCTTTAAAGGTGTAACAAGAGAAAGACTTGGTAAAATGGGATTACAATGGCCAGTTCAAGAGGATGGAACTGATACACAAATCTTACATGAAAAAACATTCAAATTAGGAAAAGGACAGCTTAAAAATTTTGATTGGAAAGAGTCTACAGAAGTTGCGACCAATAAAAAAGATTATCCATTAATTTTAACAACTAGTAGAGTTCTTCAGCACTATAACGCTGCTACTATGACAAGACGTACTAAAAATATCAATATAGTTTCTGAAGACTTACTATTAGTTCATCCTAATGATGCTAAAAAAAGAGAATTGAGTACTGGGGATATTGGTAGACTTTATTCTGGAAGAGGAGAAGTAGCATTAAAAGTAGAGGTAACAGATAAAGTTAAAGAAGGAATTGTATTTACAACATTCCACTTTCCAGAACATATGGTTAACATGGTTACGGGTCATGGAAAAGATGAGGAAACGATGTGCGCTGAATATAAAGTTTCTTCTGTAGAAATTCAAAAAATATCTAATCAGTTTAAGACTGTTGTTGAGCCTAAAGAAAATCAGGCAGAAGTTAGTTAATATTAAATGACCATTGGTTGGCGGTTTGATAACACTTATTCAAAACTACCAGAATCTTTTTTATCAAATACATCACCAATTCCTGTAAAATCTCCAGAACTTAAAATTCTAAATAATAATTTAGTTGAAGAATTGGGGTTAAATCTTGAAAATATTAATAACAAAAATTTATCAATGTTGTTTTCTGGAAATTTATTACCAAAAGGATCAAAAACTATTGCTCAAGCTTATGCTGGTCATCAATTTGGTCACTTCACAATGCTGGGTGATGGAAGAGCTGTCTTAATAGGTGAACACATTTCAAAAAATAACGAGAGATTTGATATTCAATTTAAAGGCTCAGGAAAAACTCCTTTTTCAAGAAATGGTGATGGAAGAGCAGCCCTGGGACCAATGTTGAGAGAATACATTATTAGTGAAGCAATGCATGCATTAAATATTCCAACAACAAGAAGTTTAGCTGTTGTGAAAACAGGTGAAGATGTTGTGAGAGAAAATATATTACAAGGTGCTATTCTTACAAGAGTGGCTAGTAGCCATTTACGTGTTGGAACTTTTCAATATATAGCAGCAAGACAAAACGAAGACGAATTAAAAACCTTAGTCAATTATACTATAGACCGACACTATCCGAATATTAAAGGAACTAAAAATCAAGCTCTAAATTTATTAAAAGTTTTAATGGAAAAACAACTAAATTTAGTAATAGATTGGATGCGTGTAGGCTTTATTCATGGAGTAATGAATACTGACAACATGACTATATCTGGAGAAACAATTGATTATGGGCCATGCGCATTCATGGATATCTACGATCCTCAAACAGTATTTAGCTCAATAGATCAATTTGGAAGATATGCTTATTTTAATCAACCAAGTATTACCAAATGGAACCTTGCAAGATTTGCAGAAAGCCTAATACCTCTAATTGATAAAAATAAAGATAAAGCGATTAAAATAGCAACAGAAACAATAAATAGTTTTGAAAAAGATTATGAAATCAAGTGGCTTAATATGATGAGAGATAAGTTGGGTTTATTTGGAGAAGATTCTAAAGATCAAGTTTTAATTTTAGATTTGTTAACTTGGATGCACCAAAATAAAGTAGATTATACAAATACTTTTTGTTTCTTAATGAATGAAAAAATTTATGACGATGCGAGTTATAAAACAGAAAATTTTCTTATATGGAAAAAAAGATGGGAAGAAAGATTGAAAATAAATAATAATACTAAAGAAAAATACTTAAGTTTGATGAGATCAGTTAATCCACTTGTTATTCCAAGAAATCATATCGTTGAAGATGTTTTAGCAGCAGCGGATAAAAATGATTTAGATCCTTTGATAAGATTAAACAAAATTTTAAATAAACCTTATGTAAATCAAGATGATATAAAGAATTATATGATTCCACCGAGCACAAAGAATAAAAATTATAAAACTTTTTGTGGTACTTAAAAATTAAGTAGAAAAAATTTTCCACTTATCTAGTGGTGTTATTAAATGTTCTAAATTTTCCGAATTTTTCGCAACAATCATTATGTCTGCAGATATTGAAATTCTCTCACTATTTAAAACCCCTTTTTGTGTTCCATGTAAACTTTTAGATGGAAAAATTACGATGTCATCTTCTTTAACATCGAATAGAATTGTAGGTGAATTTAATACATTTCGAGATTTGATTAGATTTTTTTTTTGAACTGATAAAGAATCTAAAAATCCTGGAATAAATTCATTGTGTCTACTTTGATCAAAAAAAGATATTTTTGAGTCATCTGCACTTTTTTTTAAATAATACGCAAACGATAAATGTGATTGTGCATGTCGGTGATTTGCTATATTTTCATTCTGTCTGGAAATAGTTGCCCAAGATCTTTGAAAGTATAAATCTAGTTGAGTATGATCTATAGAAAAATTTTCTAAATATTCCTTAATATTTTTTTCAATTTCTAAAAAAAGTTTGCTAAACGATTTGTTTTCATGCAAAAATTCGTAACCCTGAGTATCACCAGTCCAAGCACTATCATTAGTTTTATAACCTTCATTTTTGCTATTATCCTCCATATTTAATATTTCAGTTACCATTTTATCCTTTTCAACTTGAGGTGTGGAAATAGAGGACTTAAAAACTGATAATGGAAAAAAGTTAAAGATTTTTTGCATTTAAAATTTTACAAAACATACGGCTCAGGTCTAGCGTTATTTTCAAGAACTCTTTCTACAGCAAAATCAGTAATATCAATAGTTTGGTAAGATCCAGTTGTTATTAGTTCTGCCAAAGCCCTTCCAATTCCTGGAGCTTGCATTAGACCTCTACCAGTAAATCCTGATGCCATATAAACATTTTCATATTTAGGATGTTTTCCTACAACTGCATTGTTGTCTAATTTATTACAATCGTAATAACCTGCCCAACCACCTGTTAATTTTAGTTCCTCAAAAGCAGGAATTCTTTGAGCAAGTGCAGGCCATACTAATTCTTCAAAATCATTCCATGCAGGCTCTAAATCTGTAGCATCAAAAACTGAATTAGGTGAACCAGCCAAATATTCTTTACCTTCTGGTCTCCAATAAACTCCTGTTGTTAAATCACCTGTGAGAGGCATTTCTGGAATATGTTTAGGGCATTTAACTCTAAACACTGTGTGTTTTTGAGGTACTACTGGAATATCATTTAACAACTCTTTGGTCCAACAACCAGCTGCTGAAACAATAGTTTTAGCATTTATATCTAAAATATTTTTCACCTCACCTTTTATAAACTCTGCACCAAGTTCAATAGCTTTACTTTTAAGCGCACTATGGAACATAAAAGGATCTATCCATCCTTCACTTTTATTGTCTGTAAAAGTTGCTGTTTCTATACCTTCATTATTTATATAAGGAAATATATCAGATAACTCTGAACCCTTAATATTTTTTGTTCCAGCGTCACATGCCTTGTGATTTTCTAGTGCTTTATATTGTTCTTCTGCATGCTCAGGTCCAAACATTAATAAGTATCCATTTGGTACCATGCTTGCTGTAGGGTTTGGATTATTTTTAGTTTTTAATAATTCTGGAATTTTAAAAATAAATTCTCTTGCAAATTTTCCTAGTAAAATATTTTCTTTTTGGAAAAATTGTCTTCTAAAGCCTCCAAGCGATAAAGGGAAAGAAGCATTTTTATAAGTCGGGTCTCTTTCTATAACTTTTACTTTTCTTCCTTCTTTAGATAAAAAATAAGCACTCGCAGCACCTATTATTCCACCTCCTACAATTACAACATCATCCATAATCAATTTAAAATAAATAAACTTGAGTTGAGCATTAATGCATAGAAACACCAAAGTAAATAGGGAATCATTAAGTAGTAACTTAACATATTGACACGTCTAAACCTAACCATCAGAAGAATTATTAATAAAATTAATATAATTAAAATTAATAATGATAATAATATTTTATGAAAAACAAAAAAAGTCACACTCCAGGTTGTATTAAAAATTAGATGTATAAAATAAATATAAATTGTGTTGATATCTTTATTTTTATTATGCCAAAAACTCCATATAGCGAATGTCATCATCAAATACAAAATTGTCCAAACAGGTGCAAAGACCCAGCTTGGTGGGTTGTAAGATGGTTTTATCAGTAAAGAATACCAAGGTTCTTTAAACTCTATTGTGGCCATTCCACCTATAAAAGATGCAGAATACGTAACTAAACCAAATAAAATAAAAGATAAAAATTTATTTTTAAGCATATACATACTATACATAACTTCATGGAAGATAAAAAAGTTATTTGGATCACGGGTGCTAGTAGTGGAATTGGAAAAGCGCTAGCTCAGAAATTTGCAAATGAGGGTTGGATAGTTGCTGCATCTGCCAGACGTGAAAATTTACTAAAAGAATTAAATCAAAAAAATGAAAATATTCATTCATTTCCACTAGATGTTACTAATGCCAATCAATGTAAGAATGTTTTTAAAGACATAATTGAAAAATTTAAAAATATTGATATTTGCGTTTTTGGTACAGGAATACATGACCCTAAATCTGAAAAAGAATTTAGTTTAGATAAGATAAGAAAAATTATGGAAGTTAACTATTTTGGAACGATGAATTCTATTAACTCTGTTTATAGTTATTTTAAAGATAAAAAAGATGGTCAAATTTCTATTGTTTCTTCTGTCGCAGGATACAGGGGCTTACCAGCTGCAGGGGCATATTGTGCTTCAAAATCAGCATTAACAAGTTTTGCTGAAAGTCTTCATTTTGAAATGAAAAGAATAAATGTAAGAGTTTCTTTAATAAGCCCAGGCTTTATAAAAACGCCAATGACAGATCAAAACGATTTCCCGATGCCAATGATAAAAACACCTGAATTTGCAGCTGAAAAAATATATATAGGTTTAATTAAAAAAAAAGGATTCGAAATACACTTTCCTAAAACTTTCACTTTTTTGATGAAAATATTACAAATTTTACCGAACTGGATTTATTTTAGAATAATAAATGTTGGGAATGTTTATATGAAGCGAGATCAATAAGATCCTACTTAAATAAATCTAAAATTTTTGAAGCAAATTTATCATTGACAATTTTATACCTCTTTAAAAAAGAAAATATTTTATTAAGGAAAGAATCAATTCCCATTAAAATCTTGTAATAAAACTTGTCACTCGGCCTTGAGGTAAATGTTGATGGATATAACTTAATAGGCTTATCTTCTTCAACAAAATAATATACAGCAAAAGATTTCCTAGTAATATCCTCAGGCAAATTAAGAGTATCTGGAAAGCCATGATAACTTTTTTTATCTGTTTTAAAGATTACACACCTATTAAAATTAGGACTGTAAGATTTAATTTTTGTCTTCATTTTATCATCCCAAAATTCTAAACATCCATTATATTCTTTTGACCAATCCTTATTAAAATAGATTATTAAATTTAAAACTCTTCTCCAATTTCTATTTGTTATATGGGACGTGAAGTCAGTGTGCATATTTAGAGAACCACCGTTTAATGATTGCTGCAAGCCTCCCCCAACTAGATCAAAGTCTAAAAAAATATTCTTAATTCCAGTACTTTTGCTTAAATGGTCAATAAACTCTTTTGACCCTAGCTCGTCAATAATTTCATTACATTCAATATCCATAGAATTTCTATCATTAAGTAAAAATTTTTTATAATTGTTTACTAAACTCAAATTTGTCCATTTTTCATTAATTTTAAAATTATCTAGTACTTTGTTGGCACTATTTTCTTTTAAAAAATTTTCAAGCACAAAATGTGGGAATGGAGTATTTGATGAGAATTCTTTTAAATATATTTCTGGTTTATCTAAAGTGAAATTTTTACTGGAAATATGTTTCATTAACTATTTAAATTTATATTATAAATCATTAATAGTAAGACATTAATCCTTAACAAACATAACTGTAAGTTCAGCAACTTTTAAACCAAACTTAGTCATTGTTGCTCTATTAATTGCAACTCTTTCATCTTGCATAAATATCCAATCATCAAAGGTAATTTTCAATTCTTTACCTTTAACAGGGACCATTAAAACATATTCAAACTTAAATGCAGGGCCATATGAATACCCTTTAGCTTTACCGACTACATCGCCTGCTGTTCCTTCATAATTATGTTCATCTATTTTATTAATTATCCATTGTCTAGTTTGAACTTCACCATCATTCCAATTAAATTTTTCATTTAAAATTAATTGTTTACCATCCCATTTACCATTTAAATCTGCTGAAAATTGTCTTGTAACTTTTCCAGATCTATTTTGTAAAATTCCCCAAGCCTTAACATTTCCTGATAAATATTCTTCAATAATCAATCTTGGTTTTTGGTCTTTAAAGTCGGTTGGTTTCATATTATTTCCTGTGCAACTGGTTAATAAAATCGTAAATACTAAAGCTAATATAATTTTCATATACTTTACTTATTACATAGTGAGAATTGAATCAAATCTATATTTTTTGATTTAAATCCAGCCTCACAATATGAAAGATAAAACTCCCACATTCGCTTAAATGTTAAATCAAAACCCTGTTCTTTAATTACATCCCATTCTTTATTAAATTTTTCTCTCCAAATTATTAGGGTATCGGCATAATGATCTGCGTATGAATTATACTCAACAAATTTTAAATTATTTATATCAACAAAATTTTTTAGTTCTTTTCTCGATGGCAAAAATCCTCCTGGAAAAATATATTTTTGAATAAAATCTTGCCTATTTTTATATCGTTTGGATAAACTATCATCAATTGTTATAGCTTGAATGCCCACTGTTCCTGTTTGTGTTAAATTTTTCTTAATTGTATTAAAATAGCTATTAAGATAATTTTGTCCAACTGCTTCTATCATTTCTATAGATGCTATATGATCATATTTATTTTTAAGATCTCTATAATCTTTAATTTCAATATTAACTTTTTCATTAAGTCCACATTTATGAATTCTTTGTTTTGCAAATTCAAATTGTTTTTTTGAAATAGTAATACAGTCTAATTTTATATCATAATTGCTTCCTATATATTCAGCAAACCCTCCCCAGCCACAACCTATTTCCAAAATTTTACTTCCATTCTTTGGTTTTAATAGATTAATTAATTTTTGGTATTTATTATTTTGTGCTTCTAGAAGATCTTGTTTTGGACTATCAAAAACTGCGCTTGAATAAGTTAAAGTTTTATCCAACCACAGAGAAAAAAAATCATTTCCAAGGTCATAATGTTTTGCAATATTTTCTTTACTTCTATTTTTAGTGTTTTTTACTAATTTGTTTTTAAAAAAATTTATCAAAGGTAAATCAAAAATACCTGAGAATTTATAAATAATCTT
>JAOIYV010000018.1 GCA_028226735.1 Candidatus Pelagibacter sp. | reverse complement strand
TGATTTACTTAAAATTCCTTATGAAGATATTAAATTTTCTAAATTTGACTTTGAACATGAACTTGCAATACTTTATTCAAGTGGAACCACTGGAAAACCTAAGTGTATATGTCACAGAAGTGGAGGAGTTTTGCTTCAACATAAAAAAGAACATCAGCTCCATTGTGACATTAAAGAGGGTGATAATGTTTTTTATTTTACAACTTGTGGATGGATGATGTGGAACTGGTTGGTTAGTGTCTTAGCGTCTAAGGCGTCTATTGTTTTATTTGATGGATCTCCAATGTATAAAAAAGAAGATCTATTATTAAAAATTGCTGAAAAAGAAAAAATTACTTTATTTGGTGTTAGTGCAAAATACATTGATTCTCTTCGTAAATTCAAGCCTAATTTTAAATATAAATATAAATTGTCAAAATTAAGAACAATTTGTTCCACAGGTTCTCCGTTGTCAAAAGATGGATTTAAATATGTTTATGAAAATATAAAAAAAAATGTTCATCTGTCATCTATTTCAGGGGGCACTGACATTGTCTCTTGTTTTGTTTTGGGTAATTTATACCAACCAGTAATTTTAGGTGAAATACAAAACAAGGGATTAGGTCTTGATGTTGATATTTTTAATGAAAAGGGAAAACCCTTAAAAAATAAAAAGGGAGAACTAGTTTGTAAAAATCCTTTTCCATCTATGCCTTTAAAATTTTGGAATGATAAAAATGATATTAAATTTAAAAATGCATATTTTAATAATTTTCTAAATACGTGGCACCACGGAGATTATGCTGAAATAAAAAAAAGTGGTGGTTTTATAATTCATGGTAGGTCAGATACTACACTCAACCCTGGTGGAGTGAGGCTTGGAACAGCAGAAATATACTCTGAAGTTGAAAAGTTTAAAGAAGTTAAAGAATCTATAGTTGTTGGTCAGTCATGGGATAATGATGTTAGGATTGTTCTATTTATAGTCTTAAATCCAAAATATGAATTAAATGATGATTTATTAAAAAAAATTAAATTACAAATAAAAAAAAATGCTTCTCCAAGACATGTTCCTTCAAAGATCATATTAGTTAAAGATATTCCAAGAACTAAAAATGGAAAAATAGTAGAATTAGCTGTAAAAAATACGGTAGATGGAAATGAAATTAAAAATAAAGAAGCTCTAGCAAACCCACAAGTTTTAGAGCAGTATAAAAATTTAAAAGAATTAAATTATTAAATGTTAAAAAATATAGTTAAAAACTTAGAACCATCTTCTACTTTAAAAATTAATGAAATTTCTAGAGAGCTAGAAGATAAAGGTGAAAAAATATTTAAATTTGGTTTTGGTCAATCTCCATTTCAAATACCCAAAGATATTGTTAACGCACTAAAAGACAATGCTTATCAAAATAAATATCTACCTATGCAAGGACTTAAGGAGCTTAGAGAAACAGTTGCAAAATATACATCAACTAAAAAAAACTATAATTATAATTCTGAAAATGTGATTATTGGCCCTGGTTCAAAAGAATTAATGTTTTTACTACATATTTTATTTGACGGAGAAATAATATTACCAACACCAAGTTGGGTTTCTTATGCTCCACAAGCAATTCTTGGAAGAAATAAAATTCGATCGATACAAACGAAAAGAGAAAATAATTGGTTTCCTACAGGTGCAGAAATTGAAAAAATTATTAGAGGATAGATTATCAGACAAATAAAAACTATCTATTATTTTTAAATTCACCAAATAATCCCTCAGGACAAGTTTGTGAAAATTTAGAAGAAATTAGTGAGATTATTAAAAAATATAATCTTATTATTTTATCAGATGAAATTTACTCAGAATTGAGTTTTGAAAACAATTTTAAATCTATTTCTAGTTTTTGTCCTGAAAAGACAATTATAAGCACAGGTTTAAGCAAATGGTGTGGAGCAGGTGGTTGGCGATTAGGTTATTTCATAATTCCAAACTCTTTAAGTGTTTTAAGAGATTCAATTAATGTACTAGCTAGCGAAACCTTTTCAGCCGTTAGTGCACCAATTCAATATGCTGCAATTACTGCTTATAAAAGTGATCATAGTGAATATATAAATAACTCTAAAAATATTCTTAAGGCAGTTGGAAATTATGTTTATGAAAATTTAAAGTCAAACAAAGTTTTAATTAATAAGCCCAAAGGTGGTTTTTATCTCATGCCAGAATTTTTAAACAAGAGATTTAATACTTCATCAGACATGTGTGATAATATTTTAAAAGAAACTGGTGTAGCATTATTACCTGGATCAGATTTTGGTTTTGATAAAAAAAAGATGTTAGCAAGATTAAGCTTTACAGATTTTGATGGTCAAGAATTTATGAAACAAGCCCAGAATGAACAAGAAATTGATAAAGACCTAGTTTCAAGACTAGCGCCTAAGGTTGCTGAAGGTGTGGACAAGTTAAAAAAATGGTCAACATCAACATAAATACTAGCTATACATACCCTCTTAATTACTGTTTAATTTAGTTAATAAAAATAACGACTTAGAGGAGAGAACATGAAAAAAATAATAACATCTCTATCAAGTGCTCTACTAATCTTTGTTGCATCTCTATCTTTTACTGGTGTTGCAAAATCTGCAGAGTTCTTCACGATAGGAACAGGCGGACCAACTGGTGTATATTTCCAAACTGGTAACGCAATTTGTAAAATGCTTCATAAATCAGCAATTGCTAAAGAACATGGAAGAAAAAAAGGTATAGATAAAGCGTACAGATGCACTGCGCCTTCAACTGGTGGATCCAATTATAATATTGGTCAAATCGCAGCTGGCGAATTCCAATTTGGTGTAGCTCAGTCTGACTGGCAATATCATGCTGTAAATGGATCAAGCAAATGGGAGGGAAAACAGTACAAAGGATTAAGAGCTGTTTTTTCAGTTCACAATGAACCTTTTCAAATTTGGGCTAGAAAAAAAGCAAAAATTAAAGATTTTGCTGGCCTTAAAGGAAAAGTTGTAAATATTGGTAATCCAGGTTCTGGTCAAAGAGGAACTATGGAAGAGCTTATGAAAGCAAAAGGTGTTGATAATAGTTTCTTTAAATCAACTACTGAATTAACTTCATCTGAGCAAGTAAAAGCTTTGTGTGATGGTAAAATTGATGCTTTTGGTTATTCTGTAGGATTTCCAAATGGAGCTATGGAGCAAGCAGCAACTTGTGCAGCTAAAGCTTCGCCTATCAATTTAACAGGCCCTGAAGTTAAAGCATTAATTAGTGGTGCTGATTACTATGCGCAAGCTGTAATTCCAAAAGGAACTTACACAGGACAAAAAAAGGATGCGACTACTTTTGGAGTTAAAGCTACCGTTGTAACTAGTAATATGGTTGAAGCAGACCTTGTTTATCTAGTAGTAAAAGCAGTATTTGAAAATTTTGATGATTTCAAAAAACAACATCCTGCTTTCTCTTCACTTAAAAAAGAAGACATGATTGCTGATGGTTTATCAGCTCCGTTACATGAAGGTGCTAAAAGGTACTATAAAGAAGCTGGATTAATGTAATCCAAATTCATAATTAAATTAAAAGGCCTGATATATTTATCGGGCCTTTTTTTTGTAATAAGGTATCTTTTAAATCATGAATCAAAGCATCAGTGATAAAGTAGATAGTAAGATTAAAGAAGACTTATCACCAACTAGAAATTTGACTGGTCTTCATTTAAAGATAGTTGCAAGTATTGCAATCATTTGGTCATTATTTCAGCTTTGGTATGCTTCACCCTTTCCTTTTTGGTTTAACATAGGAATGTTTAAAGGACTTCCAGCTAGAGCTATTCATTTAGGGTTTGCATTAACTCTAGCTTTTTTAATTTACCCAACTTTTAAAGGAAAAAAAATATCTATATTCGATATTATAATTAGTTTTGTTGGAGCTTTCTGTTGTTTATATATTTATTTTTTTTATGATCAGTTAGTTGATAGAGGTGGAGTTCTTTTAAACATTACAGTTAGTGAAAATTTTAATTTGCCAGTTGAATTAATTCTTGGAAGTTTAGGTATCTTAATATTACTTGAAGCAACTAGAAGAGCAATCGGTTTACCACTGGTTATTATTGCAGTTTGTTTTTTACTTTTTTCATATTTTGGAAGGTATGCACCAGAAATAATTTCTCATGGTGGACTTTCATTAAATAGATTAGTAGGGTTTCAATGGCTTGACCAAGAAGCTATATTTGGAATTCCAATTGGCGTTTCAGTAGATTTTATTTTTTTATTTGTTTTATTTGGCGCGTTATTAGAAACTGCTGGTGGAGGTAAATATTTTTTAGATTTGGCATTTGCCATGGTTGGAAAAATGAGAGGAGGACCAGCTAAAGCAGCAATTTTAGGATCTGGAATGACTGGTTTAATTTCAGGCTCTTCAATTGCAAATACTGTAACAACTGGAACTTTTACAATTCCAATAATGAAAAAAACAGGTTTTTCAAAAGAAAAAGCAGGTGCAATAGAAGTATCATCTTCAGTAAATGGGCAATTAATGCCACCAGTGATGGGAGCAGCAGCTTTTGTAATGGCAAGCTTTATTGGAGTTACTTATTTTGAAATTGTTAAACATGCATTTTTACCAGCAATTATATCTTACGTTGCATTATTTTATATTTCTCACCTTGAAGCACTAAAATTAAATTTAAAAGGTATGGCTGATGCAGATGTCCCAAATTTGAAAAAAACATTTTTGTCAGGAATACATTTTTTAATTCCTATCTTTGTTTTGATATACATGCTTGTTTATCTAAGGTTTACCGCTTCTTACTCAATATTTTACGCAACGATTGCATTAATTATCGTAAACCTAGTTTACATATTAATTAAAAATCAAAACTTTAAAGTAGCTCTAAAAAATTGGTTTAACCAAACTATAATTGGTTTTGAAAAAGGAGCTTTAAATATGGTTGGTGTTGGTATTGCAATAGCAACAGCAGGTATTATTGTAGGAGCTGTTGGTTCTACAGGTTTAAGTACTAATTTAATTATAGTAATAGAATCTATTGCAAAAGATAATGTTATCATTTTATTATTTTTAACAATAATTTTATGTTTGTTGCTTGGTATGGGCCTTCCTACAACGGCAAACTATGTTGTGGTGGCTTCATTAATGGCAACGGTATTGGTTGATGTTGGAAACGCATCTGGCTTCATTTTTCCTCTAATAGCAGTTCATTTATTTGTATTTTATTTTGGTTTAATGGCAGATGTTACTCCACCTGTCGGTCTAGCATCATATGCAGCAGCAGCTATTTCAGGAGGAGATCCACTTAAAACTGGTCTGCAGGCTTTTTGGTATAGTTTAAGAACAGGAATTTTACCTATAGTATTTTTATTCAACCATGAATTATTATTAATTGGTATTGAAAATATTTGGCATGGATTACTAGTGATTGTAACTTCATTAATTGGAATACTTGTTTTTACTTCAGCAACACAAGGTTGGTTTATTAATAGATTAAGATGGTATGAAATAATAATTTTTTTATTAATTTCTATTTCTTTATTAGCACCAGAGTTTGTTTTAAATAAATTTTATCCAAAATATAATTATAGGGATATAAATCAAATTCACTCAATAAAATTGGATTCCAATAAGGAAGCCAGATTTAAAGTAACACGTCCAAGTAATTATGGTGAAAGATACAAATTATTTGTAATCAAAAAGAATACTTTTGAAACAGATTATAGTTTAGAGCAATACGGAATTAGTTTAATTAGAGACAAAGATAGAGTTGTTGTTGATACATTACAGTGGAATGGGAAAGCTAAAAAAGATGGTTTTGAAACTGGTGATTATATAAGCGAATTTAAAATAGAAAATGCAGATAGACCAAATAAAGGGATCATTTATCCAATAGCAATTTTATTATTAATTATATTTGGTTATTTTAACGCTAGAAGAAAAGAATAATTATCCACCGGGACCAAGATCAGATGGTTTAATTTTTAAAATTTTCCATATCCCCGATGCTGAAGTAATAATTTTATCATTACATTTTAGTTCACAAAACAAAAACACTAGTGTGTTTGTTTTTTTAAGAATTTTTGTAAAACCAGTAACTTCATCACCAACTTTAGATGCACCAATAAATTTTAGATCCAATGAAATAGTTACACAAGGTGCATTTCCAGATGCTCTATGTGCAGCAGTTCCAGCCCCTGCATCAATTAATGCTGATAAATAACCTCCATGAGTTATCCCAGCAGCATTTAAATGATTTTCATTAATTGTGGTTTTAAATTCATATTCTATTTCAGAAATAGTTCTAAATAAAACACCACCATTGTGTTTCATAAAACCAGGTTTAATACTTATTTGCTCAAATTCATTACTCATAATTCTTTATAGTATGAAAGTTAAAATTAATAAAATTATAAAAATGATTATAAAAAAATATATAACTGATTTTTGTAGTGATGATTTTAATAGCCAATCTAACATTGTTATTTATCCTTTTTGGTGGACCGCCCAGAACTCGAATCTGGAATCTCCCGGTTCGTAGCCGAGCGCCTTATCCAATTTGGCCAGCGGTCCTTAATTAAATAATTTGTCCAACATATCAAAGTTTTTGATGTAATTTAAGTTATAAAATATTATGCTGTACTATCAATGAGCAAAAAATCAAATGATGTAGTTATTACAGCTGCATTAAGAACACCAATAGGCACATATAAAGGATCTTTAAAAGGTCTTAGCGCCGATAAACTAGGCGCCCTAGCTATTAAAGAAGCCGTCTATAAATCAAAATTAAAATCAGACGATATTGATGAGGTGATTATGGGACATGTTTTAACTTCTGGATTAGGACAAAACCCAGCAAGACAAGCTTCTATTCATGCTGGAATTCCTGTTTCAAAACCTGCACATATAATTAATCAAGTCTGTGGATCAGGATTAAGATCTGTAACTTCAGGATATCAATCTATTAAACTAGGTGAAAATAAAATTCTAGTTGCTGGTGGACAAGAAAATATGTCTAGAGCACCACATGCTATATTTTATCGAGAAGATAAAAAACTAGATGAAAATAAGCTAGTAGATACGATGATCAAAGATGGGCTAATAGACTCATTTAATAATTATCATATGGGAATTACAGCCGAAAATGTTGCAGAAAAATATAAAATTTCTAGAGATGAGCAAGATTTATTTGCATTGAATTCTCAAGAAAAAACTCAAAAAGCTATAAATGAAAATAAATTCAAAAATGAGCTGATCAAACTAAAGATTGATACAGATAATAAAAACTTTCTTTTTGAAAAAGACGAACATCCAAGAAGCAATTTAAATTTAGAAGATCTAAAAAAATTAAAAACTGTTTTTAAAGAAAAAGGAACAGTTACTGCTGGAAATTCTTCAGGAATAAATGATGGAGCGGCAGCGACAGTGTTAATGTCTCGAGAAGAGGCTGAACGAAGATCAATAGAGCCACTAGTCAAGATAGTATCCTGGGCAACATGTGGTGTAGAGCCATCTTTAATGGGTTTAGGCCCTATACCTTCAATTAAAATGGCCTTAAGAAAAGCAAATTGGAAAATTGAAGATATTGATTTATTTGAAATTAATGAGGCTTTTGCAGCTCAATGTATTGCAGTAATTAGAGATCTTAAAATTGAAAAAGAAAAAGTAAATATCAATGGGGGTGCAATAGCATTAGGCCATCCTATTGGGGCATCAGGAACTAGAGTTTTAGTAACATTGATTCACGAAATGATTAAACAAAATAAAGCTAGAGGTTGTGCGGCCCTATGTATTGGTGGTGGCATGGGTATAGCCGTTTGTATAGAAAAAAACTAAAAAGAATTATTTCTAAAACTTTTATAAAGCAAAGCTTTTTGAATCCAAAACTTAGCATCTAGATTGTTTTTATTTTTTAGTTTAATCATCTTTTTTATTATAATTGTAAACATTAAGAAGAAGTGACACATAAGATTGTCTAAAAAAGGCTCTAAATGTGTTAATAATGTATTAAATATAGTTCTTTTTAGGTGTATAAAGCGTTTTAAATAATGAGTGAAAAATTACTTGTTCCAGATATCGGAGAATTTGAAAAAGTTGAAGTGATTGAGCTTTTAGTGAAACCTGGAGACCAAATAAATATAAACGATCCTGTAGTCACTATAGAAAGTGATAAATCTAGTGTTGAAATTCCTTCAACAATTGTGGGAAAAATAGAGTCTGTTAATGTTAAAGTTGGAGATAAAGTTTCCAAAGGAGATTTGTTGCTAAGTATTTTATCTTCTAAAAAATCAATATCTGAAAAAACAATCCCCAAAGATACAGAAAGCATTATTAAGCAAGCAGAAGAAACTTTAAAAGTTGAAAAAAAGGATCATTCTAAAATTACAAAAACTGTCGACTCAAAAAAACAAACACTAATTGAGATTAAAAATGACAATGATATTGATCCAATAGAAACTCAAGATTGGTTGGAGTCATTATCTGCAGTTGTTGAGAAAGATGGAAATCAAAGAGCTCATTTTTTAATTAAAGAACTAATAAATAAAGCTTATCGAGAAGGTGCGAATATTCCTTACACACAAAATACACCTTATATAAATACAATCCCACCAGAAGCAGAAGTTAAATCTAATGGTGATCAAAATATTGAAAGAAGAATTAGATCTTTGATTAGATGGAATGCAGCAGCTATGGTAGTAAGAGCAAATAAGAAATTTCCAGAATTAGGTGGGCATATAGGAACATTTGCATCAGCAGCAACACTTTATGATGTAGGAATGAATCACTTTTGGAGATCTAAGAATAATAATTTTGGAGGTGATTTAATATATTTTCAAGGTCATAGTGCACCAGGAATGTATGCTAGGGCATTTTTAGAGGGAAGACTGAGTGAGAAACAATTAGATAGTTTTAGACAAGAGGTTAAACCTGGCGGCCTTTCATCTTATCCGCATCCTTGGTTAATGCCTAAATTTTGGCAATTCCCAACAGTGTCAATGGGACTAGGACCCATGCTCGCAATTTATCAAGCAAGATATATGAAGTACTTAATTAATCGTGGATTAATTAAAGATGAAGGTCGAAAAGTTTGGGCATTTCTTGGTGATGGAGAAATGGATGAGCCAGAATCATTAGGCGCCATAGGTTTAGCAGCAAGGGAAAAATTAGATAATCTTATCTTTGTTGTTAATTGCAATCTTCAAAGATTAGATGGACCAGTAAGAGGTAATGGAAAAATTATTCAAGAGCTTGAAGGAAGTTTTAGAGGAGCTGGATGGAATGTAATAAAAGTAATTTGGGGTTCTTACTGGGACTCTTTGATTGCTAATGATAAAACAGGGCATTTAGTTAAGATTATGAATGAGACTGTAGATGGAGAATATCAAGCAATGAAAGCGAGAGACGGTGCTTATGTTAGAGAAAAATTTTTTGGAAAATATTCAGAAACACAAGAATTAGTTTCTAACTTATCAGACAAGGACATTTGGAGATTAAATAGAGGAGGTCACGATCCTCACAAAGTTTATTCGGCATATGATCAAGCATCAAAAAATCAGGGTGGCCCAACAGTAATAATAGCTAAAACAATAAAAGGATATGGAATGGGAAAAACAGGTGAAAGTGTTAACACATCCCATCAAACAAAAAAACTAGATGTTGATGATTTATTATATTATAGGGATCGTTTTGATGTTCCGCTAACAGATGCACAAGTAAAAAATGTTGAATATTTCAAACCTGAAGAAAAATCTCCAGAAATAAAGTATATCAAAGAAAGAAGAATGAGTCTTGGCGGTTTTCTGCCAGAAAGAACTACTTATTCCAAACCAATTAAAGCTCCAGCAAAAAATATTTTTGATTTTATGAAAGAGTCAACAGGGGAGAAGGAAATGTCTACAACAATGTCTCTAGTTAGAATGTTAACAAATTTACTAAGAGATAAGAATGTTGCTCCGAGGCTAGTTCCAATTATACCAGATGAAGCAAGAACTTTTGGTATGGAGGGTTTTTTTCAAAAGATAGGTATATATGCACATGAAGGACAAAAATATGAACCTGAGGATTCAGCTCAATTAAGTTCTTATAGAGAAGATAAAAGTGGACAGGTTTTAGAAGAAGGAATTAATGAGGCTGGAGCAATGTCATCATGGATTGCTGCTGCAACAGCTTATACAAATCATGATATTGAAATGATACCTATTTATATCTTTTATTCTATGTTTGGTTTTCAAAGAATAGGAGACCTTGCATGGGCAGCGGGAGATAGTCAAGCTAGAGGTTTTTTAATTGGAGCAACTGCTGGAAGAACTACATTGGCAGGTGAAGGCTTACAACATCAAGATGGACACAGTCATTTAATAGCATCAACAATACCAAATTGTGTAACTTATGATCCAACTTTTCATTATGAACTAGCAGTTATTTTTAGAGAAGGCCTAAAGAGAATGCATGAAAAAAATGAAAATATTTTTTATTATATTACAACTATGAATGAAAACTACTCACACCCAGAAATGCCAAAAGATAAAAAGTGTGAGGAAGGAATTCTAAAGGGAATGTACAAAATCAAAGAATTTAATAGGTATAAGAAAACTAAAATCCAACTCTTAGGTTCAGGGACAATATTGAGAGAAATGATGGCAGCCGCAGAAATACTTCAAAATGACTACCAGATAGATAGTGACATCTGGAGCGTTACTAGCTTTAATGAATTAAGAAGAGATGGAATGGAAGTTGAAAGGTATAATCTTTTAAACCCTGACAAGGAACAAAAAGTTTCATTTGTAGAGCAATGTTTAGGAAAAACAGAGGGACCAATAATGGCAGCCTCTGATTATATGAGAATGAATTCAGATCAAATTAGACCTTATACAAAGAAGAGCTTTTATTCACTAGGAACTGATGGATACGGAAGAAGTGATACAAGAAAAAATCTTAGAAAATTTTTTGAAGTTGATAAAGAACACTTAGTTGCCTATGGATTAAGTGTATTGTCAAAAGAGCAGTTGATAGCCTCAAAATATGTAAAAGAAGCTATTAAAAAATATAATATAGATGGCAATAAACCAATGCCCACAAAACTATAAGATGTCAAATAGAGAGATTAGAGTTCCAAATATTGGTGAATTTAAAGATGTTGAAGTGATTGAGGTACTAATCACAAATGGCCAAACAGTAATAAAAAACGATCCACTTATTACCATAGAAAGTGACAAATCAAGCGTTGAAATACCCTCTTATTATGATGGAAAAATTGTATCTGTAAATATTAAAGTTGGGGACAAGGTTTCTGAGGGAGATATAATATTAGTTTTGGAAAATATCGAATCAATCAAGAAGGATGATAAAAGCCAACTTAATATTGAAAAAAATTATACAAAAGAAAAACCTCAAAAAAAAGAAATTACCGAAGAAATTTTAAATAAAAATCTTAATAAAAATGATGAAAAAAAACTATCTTTGGCTAGTCCAAAGGCACGTAAATTTGCGA
>JAOIYV010000017.1 GCA_028226735.1 Candidatus Pelagibacter sp. | reverse complement strand
GTTTCATCTTTTTCATTTATTATGCCTATTAATACTTCAGTTGCTCTTCCTTTTTGTTCTGAGTCATAATCTATTGTTACAGCATTAAATTTATTAGCTATTTTTATTTTATTTTTTTTTTTTATTTCTTGAAAAGAAAAAAAGCCTATTAACAAAATTGCTATGATCGAAATTACAATTATAATTTTTTTTCTATTGTGAAAAAAAAAATTTTTAATTCTTTCATTTCTTGTGTTTGTATCTATTATTGCAATATCTTCATCCATATTAAATCATATTTCTTAGTACGTATTGTAGAATACCCCCATTTTTATAATATTCTAATTCATTTTTAGTATCAATTCTGCACAACGTTTTAATTCTTTTAATATCATTAGAAGGATATTTTATTTCAACAGATACTTTATCTGAAGGATTTACACCCTTTTCTATATCTAAAATAGTAATTAGTTCTGATCCAACTAAATTAAGATTTGTTCTATTCATTCCATCTATAAATTGAAGTGGTAGCACCCCCATTCCAATTAAATTTGACCTATGTATTCTCTCAAAACTTTCTGCTATTACAACTTTAACACCTAATAACTTAGTTCCTTTTGCAGCCCAATCCCTAGATGACCCTGTGCCATATTCTTTGCCTCCAAATACAACTAGATCTGTTTCTCTTTTTTTATATTCTACCACTGCATCATAAATTGGCATTATTTTTTCTTCTGGGTATAATTTTGTAAATCCACCTTCTGTTTCAGGGGCCATTTCATTTCTTATTCGAATGTTTGCAAAGGTTCCTCTCATCATAACTTCATGATTTCCTCTTCTTGATCCATAAGAATTATAATCTTTTGGTAGTATTTGATGTTCCATAAAATATTCTCCTGTGGGACTTTCTCTTTGAATATTTCCTGCTGGTGAAATGTGATCTGTAGTAACCATATCTCCTAAAATCAATAAAGGTCTTGCATTTTTTATTGCTTTAAATCCTTCAGGCTTATCTGGTAAATTTTCAAAAAATGGTGGTTTCTTAACATATGTTGATCCTGAGTCCCAATTATAAATACTTGTATTTTCAGTTTTAATTGCCTGCCATTGCTTAGGTCCATCTGAAATATTTGAATATCTTTTTATAAACATATCTGCATTAAGTGCTTCTCTTAATGTAACTTCTATTTCTTTATTTGTTGGCCAAATATCTTTTAAAAAAATATCTTTACCTTCTTTAGATTTACCCAAAGGTTCTTTATATAAATCAAATTCCATGTGGCCGGCAAGCGCATAAGCAACAACAAGAGGTGGTGATGCTAAATAGTTTGCTTTGATATGTGGTGATATTCTTCCTTCAAAATTTCTGTTTCCAGATAGAACAGAGACAGCATAAATGTTTTCTTTTTGTATTGCATCAACAATATTTTCAGGTAATGGGCCGGAGTTACCTATGCAGGTTGTGCAACCATAGCCAACTAAATTAAATCCTAGTTTGTCTAAGAACACATTTAAACCAGCTTTTTCAAGATAATCAGTTACTACTTGTGACCCTGGGGCCAAAGATGTTTTTACCCATGGTTTCGTTTCAAGACCAAACTCTACTGCTTTTTTAGCTAATAAACCTGCTCCAATTAAAACATTGGGATTTGATGTATTTGTACAAGATGTGATTGCTGCAATTAGTATGGATCCATCTTTAATTTCATAGTCTGATTTTTCAACTTTTGAAATATTTGGTTTTTTTCTATCTGTAGCTTCTTCAAAAACTTTTTTAAAACCTGTCGAAGCATCTGTTAATAAAACTTTATCTTGTGGTCTCTTGGGTCCTGAGATTGTCGGAACAATTGTTGACATATCTAAAGAAAGCGTATCAGTGAATTCTATTTCTTCACTGGCCCACAAACCTTGTTCTTTTGCATATCTTTCAACAATGTTTACAGTATTTTTATCTCTTCCAGAAAATCTCAAATATTTTAATGTTTCATCATCAATTGGAAAAAAACCACATGTTGCACCATATTCAGGCGCCATATTGGCAATAGTTGCTCTATCAGCAAGAGTTAAATTTTTCAAACCTTCCCCATAAAATTCAACAAATTTTCCAACAACACCTTTGTCTCTAAGCATTTTTACAACAGTCAAAACTAAGTCTGTAGCAGTTGTACCTTCTGGCATTTTATTACTAACTTTAAATCCTATTACCTCGGGAATTAACATTGAAATTGGTTGACCCAACATTCCGGCTTCAGCTTCAATTCCACCAACACCCCAGCCAAGGACTGAAAGCCCATTAACCATAGTAGTATGACTATCTGTTCCTACAAGTGTATCAGGAAATAAATAATTTTCATTTTTAAATTTTTCTGACCAAACTACTTTTGACAAATACTCTAGGTTAACTTGGTGACAAATTCCTGTGCCAGGAGGAACTATTCTAAAATTATTAAATGCTTGTTGTCCCCATTTTAAAAATGAATATCTTTCTCCATTCCTTTTGAATTCAATATCCACATTCTTTTCAAATGAATTCTCACTTGCAGACTTATCTACTTGTACAGAGTGATCAATAACAAGATCAACTGCAGATAATGGATTAATTGTATTGGGGTCTTTATTTTTTTCTTTAACAGCTTCTCTCATTGCTGCAAGATCAGCAACGGCAGGTATTCCTGTGTAATCTTGCAATAAAACTCTAGCTGGTCTATATGCTATTTCTGTTGATGATTTTTTTGTTTTCAACCATTCTTTGATTGCATCTATTTGATTTTTTGTAACTGATAAATCATCTTCATATCTCAATAAATTTTCCAAAAGTACTTTTAATGATTTTGGAAGCCTTGAAATTCCTGACAACCCATTTTTTTCAGCTTCAGGCAAAGAAAAATATTTATATTCACAATTATCAATAGAAATTGTCTTTAAAGATTTGTAAGAATTTTTATTACCCGGTTTCATTATTTTTTAGATGTAAAAGCCTATTATACAAAAGATAAGTAGCAATGACATAGCATAATTAAATCGTTTAATAAAATTATTATTTGTCGCAAAATTACTTAAAAATTTACCTAAAAAAGCCCAAGTAGTAATACTAGTAAGCGCTGTTAAAGAGCAAACTACTATAACTGTTAAAGAACTATTTAAATAATCATCTTCTAATACAAATTTTGAAACTAAAGTTATTCCTGCCATAACTCCTTTTGGGTTTAAAAATTGAAATATAAAAGTATCAATAAACGTGACAGGATTAACTTTTTTGTCTTCTTTAGATGATGATGAAAATGAAATTTTATATGCTAAATATAATAAAAAAAAGGTTCCAAAAATTCTAATTATTTCTTGTATAATTGGATATTGAATAAAAGTTGATATCAAAGCGAAGATAGTCAAAATAACGAAAGCTGTATATCCTAACCAGGTACCCAATATTAATGGTATTGTTTTTTTTATTCCAAAATTAAAACCTGAATATGAAGCTACAGCATTATTTGGTCCTGGTGTAAAACCCAAAGATAAAGAAATTCCAATTAGTAAGAATAGTTCAGGATGCATAAAGGAACTAAGCTATTGGAAGTCCGTTTTCAGATTCTTGAGATGGATGAACTAATATAACCTTTCCTTCTTTATCGATTGACCCTAAAATTAGAACTTGAGAAATAACTCCTGCTATATTTTTTTCTGCAAAGTTACAAACACCAATAACTTGTTTGCCTTTCAAATTCTCTTTATTGTAATAATGGGTAATTTGAGCAGAAGATTGTTTAATACCAATCTCTTTTCCAAAATCAACACTAATAACCAAAGATGGTTTTCTTGCTCTTTCATTTCTTTTGACTGACACCACAGTACCAACCCTAATGTCTACTTTATCAAAAATATCATAGGTTATTTGTTCTTTCATATATTTAATATATAATGGTTGTTAAATATGAGTACAGAAAATAATTCAGAGCTATTGTATGATAATTCAGTTCAAATTTTAACAGACTTAATAGCTTTTAAAACTATTTCAGGAGAAGATAACAGCTCATTAATTGATTATTGTGATGATATCTTAAAAAAGTTAGGTGCTACTTCTTTTAGAACCTATGATGACGAAAAAAAAAGAGTAAATTTATTTGCTACACTAAAATCAAAAAACTCAAACAATAAGAAGCCAATTATTTTGTCAGGCCATACTGATGTTGTTCCTGTTTCAAAAGGTTGGAGTTCTGATCCTTTTACCGCAACAATTAAAGGTGATAAGTTATACGGAAGAGGTTCGTGTGATATGAAAGGTTTTATTGCATGTACTTTAGCTTATGCTCCTATTTATTCTAAATCAAATTTAGATAGAGACATTCATTTTTCATTTACATTCGATGAAGAAACAGCATGCCAGGGTGCGCCTATACTCATAGAAGAATTAAAAAAAAGAGATATTAAAGATGGTATTTGTATTATTGGTGAGCCAACTAATATGAAAATTATTGATGCTCACAAGGGATGCTATGAATACACAACTTATTTTAAAGGTTTAGCAGGACATAGTTCAGCACCTCATAAAGGTGTAAGTGCTGTTGAATATGCATCAAGATATGTAAATAAATTAATTGAGCTTAGGGGAAAACTAAAAAGTATAGCGCCTAAAGACTCTATTTTTGATCCACCTCACTCTACCCTTTCTATTGGTGGTGTGTTTGGTGGTATTGCTCACAATGTAATAGCTGATAAATGTCATGTTAATTGGGAAACACGACCAGTTGTTAAAGAAGATGGCATATTTTTAAATCAAGAAATTGACAAATATGCAAATGAAGTTTTGTTACCTGAAATGAAAAAAATTTTTCCCAATGCCTCAATTGAAAAAAATATTATTGGTGAGATAGTTGGGTTTGATAGAGAAGATAAGTCAGATGCTTGTGAGTTAATTTCGAGTTTAACAGGTGATAATTCTAGACAAGTTGTTTCATTCGGAACTGAAGCAGGTTTATTTCAAGAAATTGGGATTAGTACGGTGGTGTGTGGTCCAGGATCAATTGATCAAGCCCATAAAATTGATGAGTTCATTGTTTTGGATGAACTTAAAAAATGTTTAAACTTACTTGATGGCATTAAAGCAAAGTCTGTTCCAAATTAATAAATTGTTAAACAATACAAAGTAAATTATAATTTTCTTATGTCTAAAAAAGATCCAAGAGATATGATCGGGTATGGCTCAAAAGGTAAAAAGATTAAATGGCCTGGTAATGCACATATCGCTGTTCAAATAGTTCTAAATTATGAGGAAGGAGCTGAAAACTGTGTTCTAAATGGTGATAATAACTCAGAAATTTTTTTATCAGAGATCATTGGTGCTCAGCCTGTAAAAGGTAGACATATAAATATGGAGTCTCTTTATGAATATGGTTCCAGAGCAGGATTTTGGAGATTACACAAACTATTTCAAGAAAAAAAAATTCCTATAACAGTTTTTGGAGTTGGTATGGCTTTAGAGAAAAACCCTGAAGTTTGTAAAGCTATAATAGAAGCTGGTTATGAGGTTGCATCTCATGGATGGAGATGGATTGATTACCAAAATATTAAAAAATCTGAAGAAAAAAAGCATATGGATCTTGCTATTAAATCTCATACAAAAATTTTTGGAAAAAGACCTACCGGTTGGTATATAGGAAGATGTAGCCCCAACACAAGAGACTTAATTATGGAAGATGGTGGTTTTTTATATGATAGTGACTCATATAGTGATGATTTGCCATATTGGGAAACTAGAAATAAAAAAAAACAATTAATTATTCCGTATACGCTAGATAACAATGATATGCGATTTGCAACTAATCAAGGGTTTAACACAGGTGATCATTTTTTTTCTTATTTAAAAGATAGCTTTGATGCTTTATACGAGGAAGGAAAAACAAACCCCAAGATGATGTCGGTTGGATTACACTGTAGATTGATTGGAAAACCTGGTAGAATTCAATCTTTAAAGAAATTCCTAGATTATATTCTTAAGCATGAAGGTGTGTGGATATGTAAAAGAATTGATATAGCCAATCATTGGATTAAAAACTATTCTTAATAATGTCAAAAAAAATTATTTTTACAAATGGTCTTATCGATTTAGCTCAACCTAGACTGGGCACCAAGATTATATTTAAAACTGATGACTTTTTTGCTTCAGCTAATAGAATTATTGAACCCTTACCAGCAGTTTTTAAAGAGGGGCTATTTGATAAAAATGGCAAATGGATGGATGGGTGGGAGTCTAGAAGAAAAAGAACTAAAGGGCATGACTACATAATTTTAAAATTAGGAAAACCTGGTTCTATTAAAAAAGTTGACATTGATACATCACACTTTAACGGAAACCAGCCGGCAATGATTTCTATTGAAGGAACGAACTCTAGTTCAAATAAGATAAATCAATTAAATTGGAAACCACTACTTTCTAAAAAAAAAACAAAAGCAAATAGCCATCACTTTTTTGTCATAAATAATAAAAATATTTTTACGCATATTAAATTTAACATTTTTCCTGATGGTGGGGTCGCTCGATTAAGATTATTTGGTTCGATAGCCAAATCTAAAAAGTTAAAAAATAAAAAAATAAATCTTGCAGCGCTACTAGATGGAGCATCTGTGATTGCTTGTAATAATGAACACTTTGGTAGGGCTGAAAATGTTTTGGCACCTGGTAAGGCTAAAAATATGGGTGATGGGTGGGAAACAAGAAGAAGACGTGGTGTAGGATTTGACTGGTTAATATTAAATTCTTTAGATGGAAAAGAAATTGATAAAATCGAAATATCAACTCATCACTTTAAAGGTAATTTTCCAAGCTATTGTTCATTACAGGCTGCATACATACCAACGTCAAAAAACTCTAAGATAATTGTAAGTTCTTCAGTCAAATGGAAATATTTATTAAAAAATGCGAAATTATCATCCAATAAAATACATTTTTTTAAAAATAATTTAATGAAAAAAGATAAAATTAATTTTATAAAAATCAATATTTTTCCAGATGGTGGAATATCTCGATTTAGAATTTATGGAAAAAATATATGAGAGGCTTAGTAATTAAACCTAAGGCTATTAATAAAAAAAATTTTAAAAAGTTTGGTGATATGATCACAACTGATGATATCAAACCTTTAGAAATAAATGATGGTTATGCAAAACGATATGATGGGGTAGCTAATCTAGATGCAAAGAAAGATAATGGAGAATCTATAATTAGTATTTTCTCAGCTTTAAAAAGATCTTTTCCAATGAAGATCGATATGATGGAAAAACATCCGCTCGGAAGCCAAGCTTTTATCCCAATGAAAGAAACTACGTTTTTAGCTTTTGTTGCTCCTAAGGGTGCAAAGCCTGATTTAGATAAAGTAGAAGCTTTTATTATTCCGAAAGGAATTGGTGTTAATTATAAAGCTGGAATTTGGCATTTTCCTCTTATAGCTACGGAGGATATGAACTTTTTAGTAGTAGATAGAAAGGGCTCTGGAGATAATCTTGTTATTGAGAATTTAGCCGAAGAAGAGGTAATCCTTAAATATTAAAACCCGCCGCACTAATGCGGCGAGTTTTTTTTAACTATAGAGTTTCTTTCTTATCTTTTAGATATTGCTAAATGAACTACAGCACCAAGAGATGCTCCAATTATCCAGGCATATCCTCCACCACCACCTAAGTTAGCAAAGAAATCATCTAAACCTAAAATTAAGATATTTGGCCATACAGTACCTACGGCAATATAACCTGAAAGAACCCAAGCAATGATTGCTTTCTGATTAAAACCACCATTGTAATGGTACTTCGCATTTGGACTAGCATCAAATAATGCATCAACATCTAGTTTTTCTTTTTTGATAATGTAGTAATCCACAATCATTATACCAAATACTGGTGCAAGAATTGCTCCAAGTGTATTAACAAATGGAAATAGTCCCATTTGAGTAATAACAGCAACCCACATACCACCAATTACAAAACCAAAACCAGCAGTTATTAATCCACCAGTTTTAAAATTGATTTTACTTGGCATCAAGTTAGCTAAGTCATATGCAGGTGGTATAAAGTTTGCAACCATATTAATACCAACAGTCGCTGCAAAAAATGCAAATGCAGCAATAATTGTTAATCCTAAGTTGTCTACTTTAGCTACCATATCTGTTGGACTTGCAACATATTCACCAAAAATTGCGATTGTTCCACCAGTAATCATTAAAGTAATAAAAGAAAATAAGATTACGTTTCCTACTAATCCCCATAGGTTACCTTTTCTCATTTCATTTTCATTTTTAACAAATCTAGCAAAGTCACCAAAGTTAATAACTACTGCAGCGAAATACCCAACCATGATTGAAAATACAGCTATGAAAGCTCCAAATGATCCTAGACCTTCAAAACCACCAGTTCGTTCTCCTCCAGAAAATATAGTTCCTACTTCTGAAAAAAGTCCTCCACCAGCTTTAGCCCATATCACTATCATTAGAACAATCATCACTACATAAACTGCTGGTCCAGCAAAGTTTAAGAATTTTTTAATAAGGTCTACACCTTGCCAAAATAAATAAACTTGAAATGCCGAAACAAATATAAATGAAACCCACATTACACCTGTCATACCAAGAAGCATAACTTCACCTTCCATTCCTGTAATTCCAGTAATTAAAAGTGCTACCGCTGTTGAAGCAGCATAAGTTTGCGCTCCATACCAAAACATTGCAACAAGGCCTCTTGCCATTGCTGGAAAGTTTGCTCCAAATACACCCATACTAACACGGGCAAATACTGGATACGGGATTCCATGTTTTACACTTGGTTTACCTGATAAGTTTACGAGCCACATTATAAAAAATCCTGCAAGAATTAATGCAGCAAATACAGCCCAACCATTTAGTCCTGAGGCTAAAAATAAAGATGCTGCCAAAGTATAACCAAACAAACTTTGAACATCATTAGCCCACACGTTAAAGATTTCGAACCATCCCCAATTTTTTTTATTGCTTGGAGTTGGAGCTAAATCTGAGTTGTAGAGTTTTGACGATCTACCCATATTATTTCTCCTTATTTGTTTTGTTGCTTTTATTAACCATAAATAGTTACAGCAACACTAACTGCGACATTATGGATTAAGATTTTGATGTAAAGGATAAAGTGACACAACTATGGGTTTAGGAAATTTATCAATTAAACTAAGCCTTATTTAATTAGCAAAAACCTATTATGAACACTAGTTAATTAAGTTAGTCGTTCCAGCCGCTTACTACTTTAACTTCTAAATATTCTTCTAAGCCTAATTTACCAGCTTCACGACCAATGCCTGAATGCTTGTATCCACCAAATGGAGCATCTGGCGCTAAACCAGCACCATTAATATCAACCATTCCTGATCTCAGTTTTCTAGCAACTCTATTAGCTTTTTCTTGATCTTGAGTTTGAATAAAATTTAACAATCCATAAGGAGTATCATTTGCAATTTCAATTGCTTCTTCCTCTGTTTCAAAAGGTATAATTGATAATACAGGTCCAAATATTTCTGTTCTTGCAATTTGCATTTGATTACTAACATCTGCAAAAGCAGTAGGTTTAACAAAATATCCTTTATCAAGTCCATCGGGTTTACCCGTTCCACCAGCAACTAATTTAGCACCTTCATCAATACCAACTTGAATTAAAGCTTGAATTTTATCAAATTGAGCTTTTGAAACTACTGGACCAATATGATCACCTTCTTTTGTTGCAATATCAACTTTCATCGAGTTAGCAAAATTTTTTACTCTTTCAACAGTTTCATCATAAATAGATTTTTCAACTAACATTCTTGTTGGTGCATTACAAGATTGCCCTGAATTTCTAAAACATCTTAGAGCGCCTCTTTCAACAGCTTCAGTATCAGCATCTTTGAATATGATGTTTGCTCCTTTTCCACCAAGTTCGAGACTAACTCTCTTAAAATCATTTGCTGCATTTTGAGAAATCAAAGCACCTGCTCTAGTTGAGCCTGTAAATGAAACCATATTTACATCAGGATGACTAGTAAGTGCATTTCCAGTAACTGCGCCATCTCCATTCACTAAATTGAATACACCTTTTGGTAATTTAATTTCATCTATCATCTCTGCTAAAATCATCGAAGATAATGGGGCTATTTCAGATGGCTTAAGAACCATTGTGCACCCTGCAGCGATAGCTGGAATAACCTTTAAACAAGTTTGGTTCATTGGCCAGTTCCATGGAGTAATTAACGCACAAACTCCTTTTGGTTCATGTAAAATATTATTATTAAGAGCATGTTCTCCTAACTTTGCTTCAAATGTATATTCTTTTAAAACTTTTATATAAGATTTTATATGACTAGCTCCAGTTCCTGCTTGTAATTGTGTTGAAAAGTCAATTGGTGCTCCCATTTCAAGAGTTATAGCTTTAGCCATATCAGACCATCTCTTTTTATAAACAACATACAAAGCTTCTAAATATTTCAATCTTTCTTCTTTTGATGAGAACGCCCAAGTTTCAAAAGCTTTTAATGCTGCACTCACTGCATCATTTACATCTTCTACTCCACCTAAAGATATAACAGCACATTCCTCTTCTGTTGAAGGATCTATTACTTTTAAGTCATTAGATTTTTTTGGTGAAACCCACTTACCATTGATATAAAATTTTTTCTTATCTAACATTATAAGAAACTATCCTTTCTTTATGATTTTGCAAATAAATTTGTTAATTCATAAACAATTGTTGCTGCAGCTAATGAAGTAACTTCAGCATGATCATAGGCAGGTGAAACTTCAACTACATCAGCAGAAACAAGATTTAAACCTGATAGTCCTCTTAAAACATTAACCATCTCTCTTGTGGTCATGCCAGCAATTTCTGGTGTACCTGTTCCTGGAGCAAAGGCTGGGTCTAACACATCAATATCTATCGATAGATATAGAGGATTGTTACCTACTCTTTTTTTAATTCTTTCTGCTATTTTATCGGTTCCTTCAGTTTGAAATTCATCACAATGAATTATCTTAAATCCAAAACTTTCATCATTTTTAATATCATCTCTACTATAGAGTGGACCTCTAATACCAACATGCATTGAAGCATCATCTAAAAATAATCCCTCTTCTCTTGCTCTTCTAAAGGGAGTGCCGTGTGTATATGGGGCACCAAAATAAGTATCCCAAGTATCTAAATGTGCATCAAAATGTACTAGAGCGACTGGCCCATTACATTTTTTATTAATTGCTCTTAATAAAGGTACTGCAATTGTATGGTCTCCACCTAGACTAATTATACCACCAACTTTATTCAATAAATTTGTTGCTCCAGCTTCTATTTGTTTAATCGATTCATCAATACTGAATGGATTACAGGTGATATCACCAGCATCAGCAACTTGTTGTACTTTAAAGGGCTCAACATCATAGCTTGGATGATAGTTGGTTCTTAAATGTCTAGATGCTTGTCTAATGCTCATTGGACCAAATCTAGCTCCAGGTCTATAACTAGTGCCAGCATCAAATGGAATTCCAACTATAGCAACATCGCAGCTTTTGACATCTCTTAATTCTGGTAATCTTGCAAATGTAGATGGTCCTGCAAACCTTGGCACTTTAGTGCCGCTTACAGGTTGGATTGGATCTTTATTTTTATCTTTTTTCATTTATAAATAAATGTACCACATTCCATT
>JAOIYV010000016.1 GCA_028226735.1 Candidatus Pelagibacter sp. | reverse complement strand
CATAGACCAATTTGAATCGTTAAGACCAGTATTCATGAAAGTTTTTGAATATGCCAGAGCAATGGGTTTTGACATGATTCAAGGTGATCATGAAGATGCGCCAGGACAATTAGAATTAAACTGGATGTACGATAGACTATCAACTTACAGACAAATTTGTGCACAAGTTGCTAGAGAGTTTAATTTAATAGCTTGCTTTATGACAAAACCTTTTATGGGTGTATCTGCAAGTGGTTGTCACACTAATATGTCTTTATGGACAGGTGGGAAAGATAAAATTAATAAATTATCACATAAATCTTTACCTGCTATGGATGAAGTGTTTACTTACGTCGAAGGTGGAACAAATACTTTTATGCCAGATACTAAAGATATTCAATTACCAGGTAAAGTTGGATTAAAAGCAATCGGTGGAGTTATGAAACATTTGGGAGCTCTAACCGCAATTGGATCTTCAACTGTAAACTCATACAGAAGATTATGGGATACTGGATTTTGGGCACCTGTTTATGCTGACTGGGGATTTCAAAATCGGACTTGTGGATTAAGAGTGTCTGCACCAGGAAGATTTGAATATCGTTCTGTTGATTCAATGCATAACCCATACTTAATGGGTTCAGGATTATTAAAATGTTTTGATGACGGTATAACAAACAACATTGATCCAGGAAAACCTGAGTCTAGAAGTATGTATGAGGCTCAAGCTGCTGGAAAAGAAGTTAAAAAATTACCTTTAAGTTTAGGTGAAGCATTAAATCGTTTGGCAGAAGATGAGGTTATCAAATCAGCGATGCCAGATGAAATGTATTTCATTGGTATAAAAATGATGAATGGGAAAAATTTTTAGGTGCAACAACTCAATGGGATCTAGATACTTATCTGGATTGTCTACCGTAATCTTAAATAGAAATAGGGAAAATATATGTGTGGAATAGCAGGATTAATACATAGGGGGAAATCTTCCAATGTAGGAAGTGAACTACAGGGAATGCTTCAAGCATTGAAACATAGAGGGGAAGATTCTACTGGTTATGCTTTATATGGAGATACGGATGGTAAAAACTTTATCATGCGTTTTAAGGTTGGTGAGAATGTTGGTGAAGGAAGTTCATCTATAATGGAAGATGTTTCAGTTTATGACGAAAGAAAAAAAATTGTTGATCAATACTTATCCGAGTTAGGTGCCAAGATAGTTAAAGAAGAAAGAGTTCTACCCTACTCATTAAGATATGAAATAGCATATGACACAAAAGATCTACTAGATTTTTCACAAAAAATTGAAAGCATTCCAGGTGTCGAGATTCTCTCTATGGGAAAATCCTTGGAGGTAATTAAAGATTTAGGAAATGCAAAAATGGTTTGTGATAGATATAGTTTAGACAAACTTGTTGGAACTCATGCAATTGGTCATGCAAGAATGGCAACAGAATCTGGTGTTGATATTAAATCTGCTCACCCTTTTTGGGGTTATCCTTTTAGTGATGTTTCTGTGGTTCATAATGGTCAATTAACTAACTATTGGAATAATAGAAGAATGCTTGAGAATAAGGGTATGAGATTTATGTCTGAATGTGACTCAGAATTGATAGCAGTATACATTGCTCAAAAAATGAGAGAAGGAGCATCTCTTGAAGAAGGAATGAAAGCTTCTTTAACAGGTCTTGATGGTGTTTTTACTTATTTTGTTGCAACTAAAGATTCTTTAGGAATGGCAAAAGATACTATGGCAGCAAAACCTTTGGTTCTTTATGAGTCAGATGATTTGGTGGCAATGGGTTCAGAAGAAATAGCAATCAGGTCAGTTCTACCACAAGAGATAGATACATATGATCCATTTGATGGGGAGGTCAAAGTATGGCAAATTTAAAGACTACAGAGAAAAAAACAAAATCTCAGTCAATGGGTATGCATACAGAGGTTTTGACAGGAAGAACTCAGCAAAAGTTTTTTAACCCTGATGAAGCTGAAAATTTTTTTTATTTTGGAACTTACGATGTAGATTTTAATAAAAGAACAGAACTAGATGTTAAAGAAATGTCAGCTCCTGAAGCTAATAAGGAAATTGACAATTTAATGAGCCAAGGTTATGGAACGATTGTAATCAGAAACCCGCAAGGTAAACATAGTTTAGGTGTTGGTATTTTAAATAAACTAAATTTAATTTTTGAGGGAAGTTTAGGTTATTTTGGTATGGGATCTTGTGATGGTCCTACTGTTAGAATTAATGGCAGAGTTGGTTGGTCTTGCGCAGAAAACTTAATGGCTGGAAAAGTGGTTATAGAAAAAAATGCTGGATCTTGTTTTGGCGCTGCAATAAGAGGTGGTGACTTAATTTGTAAAGGAAGTGTTGGTGCAAGAACGGGTATCGACATGAAAGGTGGTACTATTATTATTGGTGGTGATGCTGGGGCATTCACTGGATTTATGATGCAAAGAGGAAGAATAATCATTCTTGGTGACGTTGGAATAAATTTAGGTGACTCTATGTATGATGGAACAATCTTTATTGGTGGAAAGATAGGATCATTTGGAAGTGACGCCGTTCCTGCCGATCTAACTGCTAGTGATCAAGATTGGCTTAAAAGAAAATTAAAAGTTGCAGAGATAGGTGAAAAATTTGATGTCAGCAAAATGACAAAAATAGTCGCAGGGAAAAAACTTTGGAACTATGATAATCTGGAGCCTACAGAAAAGAAAGGAGCTATCTAATGGCTAAAAAGAAAAAAAAAAATGAAAAGAAATTAAAAAAAGCTAACGGTAGTGTTGGTGGAAAAGCTGATGTTCATGCTCATGAAGAGGGTAAAAGAAACAAAAGTTTATTAGGACATAATGCTATTTTTACTCCTGAAGTAATAGACGATATTCATATTAAAGCTCAGCTTGGAAGATACAGAATGCGTGGAATGGCTCTGATGAAAAAGATTCCAACATTTGATGATTTGGTTTTTTTACCAGGTACTCTTACAAGATTTGTAATTGAAGGTTATAGAGAAAAATGTGAAACAAAAACTATTATTGGGCCAAGATGTGAAAACCCAATTGAGTTAGATATACCTGTGTATATTACGGGTATGAGTTTTGGGGCACTTTCTTATGAGGCAAAAACTGCTTTAGCAAGAGGAGCTACAATGGCTGGAAGTGCTACATGTTCAGGTGAAGGAGGAATGATACCTGATGAAAGAAGATATTCTGAAAAATGGTATTACCAATGTATTCAATCAAGATATGGATTTAACCCTCATCACGCTCAACTTGCAGATGGAATTGAAGTTTTCATTGGTCAAGGACAAAAAGTTGGAATGGGTGGACATTTAATGGGGCAAAAAGTAACTGATCAAGTAGCTGAAATGAGATCATTACCATCTGGTATTGACCAAAGATCACCTGCTAGACATCCTGACTGGTTAGGTCCAGATGACTTAGCTCTAAAAGTTGAAGAGTTAAGACAGCTTACAAAAAATAAGGTGCCAATACAGTTGAAGCTTGGTGCATCAAAAGTTTATGATGATGTTCGTATGGCTGCAAAATGTGACCCTGACTCAATCTATTTAGATGGAATGGAAGGTTCTACTGGAGCTGGCCCTCACATTGCTGCTGCAAACACTGGTATACCAGGAATTGCTGCAATCAGAGAAGCTAGAAGAGCAATCGATGATGTTGGTAAAACAGGAAAAGTAACATTGATTTATGCTGGTGGTGTAAGAGATGGTGCTGATATGGCAAAAGCTTTGGCATTGGGAGCTGATGCAATAGCAATTGGTACTGGATCAATGATCGCTTTAAATTGTAACAAAGATATACCTGAAGCTAATTTTGAAAAAGAAATGGGTGTAAAAGCAGGCGAATGTTATCACTGTCATACTGGTCGTTGTCCAGTTGGTGTTGCTACACAAGATCCTAAATTAAGAGCAAGATTAAATCCTGATGATGCTGCATTAAGAGTTTATAATTACTTACATGCAATGACATTAGAGGCTCAACTTTTAGCAAGAGCATGTGGTAAAACAAATATTCATTCTTTAGAACCTGAAGATTTAGCTGCATTAACAATGGAAGCTTCAGCACTAGCAAAAGTTCCTTTGACTGGAACTAATTTTACTGTTGGTATTGATAATTATCATAAAATATAAGGGTTAAAAATGGTAAAAAAAAAAGTTAAAACAAAAGTTAAAAAAGAAAAAAAACTTAAGCTAGGTACTTTTAAAGAGACTGCTAGGGAAAAATTAATTGGTCAACATATTGGTTATAGATATGATGTTAATTTATTACCAGACTATAAAAGAATTACTCCATTTTTAAAAAAATACGTAGAGGCAATGGGTTGGGATGACCTTAACTGGCTAGAAGATGTTCATATGGGCTATGAAGAAGATAGACCAGCTGTATTTTGTAGAAATGCTAATGGATGGGTTACTATTCCAAAATCTATTAAATTACCAAATAACCAACAAGATAGAGATATGATAGCAAGAGAACTTTTAGTTAAGTTTCAAATGTCTCCGAAGCACCCACTTGTTGATTTAAAAAAAGCTTACTTAAAATTCTAATTTATCAATCCTGAGTTGAGTATTTATTAAAATTATTCATTATTACGGGCTTTTTTAGATACTGAATCGTTTGTCACACCTCAATAAATTTCATAAACTTAAAGAAACTAATATGGGAGAGAGATTATGACTGATCAGTTAGGCGCTCTTACTACTATATTTACAGAATTTTACTACTGGGTGACAGTAGTACTGATGTTTTTAATTCACGTCGGGTTCTGTATGTATGAAGTTGGGGCTTCTCGATACAAACATCACCAACATACTCTTATGAAAAACACTATGGTTATACCGTTAGTTACGGTGACCTGGTTTTTATTTGGTTGGTGGATTTACTGGGCATTTCCAACAGGGCCGGGAATTGCACCTTCAATAATGAATGAGAGTGCTGCGTTGATTACAGACGAAAGTACTTTTAGTGCCAAATGGTATTTAGCAAACACAGAATATATGGCGGTCAACTTAGGTGACCACATAAGTGGAGTATTTTGGGCTGCGTTCTTACTATTTTCATGGACAGCTGCTTCTATTGTTTCAGGAGCAATTATTGAAAGAATTACAACTTTTGCATTTGGAATTTTAGCAATTGCAATTGGATCTGTATTTTGGACAATTGATGCTGCTTGGGGATGGCACTTTGATGGATGGATGCTTAAAATTTTAGGTTATCATGATGCTTATGCATCAGGAGTAATTCACGCAATTGCGGGTGGATTTGCTTTAGGTGTTCTAATAGTTTTGGGACCAAGAATTGGAAAATTCTCATCAAGTGGTGAACCAAGAAATATAGGACCAAGAAACCCGTGGCTGGTAACTGTTGGATTATTTTTAATCTATACTGGTTTCTGGGGATTTTATGCGGCATGTAATATACCGATATTTGATCTTGGACCTGAATATGGAATGGAAGGTGTCACATACTGGACAGCAACAAATATATATGTAACCCCTACTACACTTAGTGGTATAACCTTTAACTTCCTGATGTCACTATCAGGTGGATTATTGGCTGGATACGTGGTCGCTAAAGGTGATCCTTTCTGGACTTACTCAAGTGGACTAGCAGGTATCATCTGCGCGTCAGCAGGTAATGATTTGTATCACCCGATACAAGCAATGCTTATTGGTGCGATCGGTGTTGTTATTGCATATAAAATGCATTACTGGGTTGAACGTAAGTTCAAAATTGATGATGCAGTTGGTGCAGTAGCAGTACATGGTTATGCAGGATTTGTTGGTCTTGTAATTTGTGGATTTGTTTTAAATGGCTATCCTTCATCTGGATACAGTGTTGGAGCTATGTGGGACGGATCAACTTATGCATCAATCAATCCACTGGGACAATTCCTTGGAGCAATTATAATGTTCGGAGTTCTTGGAATGCTACCAGGCTATGTCATAGCTAAAATACTGAACGGAATGGGTAAATTAAGAATCCCTCGTGAAGTAGAAATAGCTGGGCTAGACTATGAAATGATGGAGGACGATAGAGATGCTGAAAAAGCAGTCGCCTCTTCAACTAGATAAAGGAGAAAAAATATGGCTACAGTAACAAACTGGATAGATCATTTAAGTGCTAAAGAAGTTGTCGGAGCAGTTTATCCGGGAGCTGGATCTAGTGAAACTTTACTAGTTATTCTAGGTGTAGTTTTCTGGATTGGCTGGCATGTCCTTACTAACAATTCTGAGAGTGAAAAACTTTCAAGATTGGCTAGAAAAAGACATGGTGCAAATGATCATAAAAGCAATATTACTGACTGGTAATATCAATTAAAAATTTGGGCGCTACTTAGGTGTAGCGCCCTTTTTTTTTACAAAAATTATACAATCATGGATAGAAACAATAACGAAGATCAGAGACCAAGTAAAATGAGAGGTGTCGTTTTTCCAAAAGCAAAGTATGGAGTGATAACGGCTATTATCATCATTGTAGTAGGAAATATTTTCTACTATAAAGATTTTTTACTTTCTTTAATTAAATAAACTTAAAAATTTATGTGTGGAATTGTTGGTATTTATCTAAAAACTAAAAAATTTGAAAAAAATTTAGGAAGAATGCTTTCTGGAATGCTTAATAATATGGAGTCTAGGGGACCAGATAGTGCTGGCTTTGCTATTTATAAAGAAGAAAGTAAAAAAGTATACAAGTTTTCATTATGTATTAATGACTTAAACTTTAATGAGTTTAAGAAAGAAATATCCAAAAAACTTAAAAAGGCTAAACTTACTCAAATCTCAGATCATGTAATTCTAAAAACTCTTGAACAACCAAAGAAAGTAATTGAAATAATTAATTCTAATTTCCCTAAAGTATCTATAGTTGGATATGGCCGATCAATAGAAATATTTAAACAAGTTGGTAATCCTAAAGATGTAGTAAAAAAATTTAAATTAGATAGTTTTAGTGGTACTCATGGAATAGGCCATACAAGAATGGCCACCGAAAGCGCAATCACTACTGATGGATCTCATCCCTACTCGACTGGTGAAGATGAATGTTTGGTTCATAATGGATCATTATCAAATCATAACAATTTAAGAAGAGAGCTCACTAAAAAAGGTAATGTCTTTAACTCTGAAAATGATACTGAGGTTGCAGCAGGATATGTTTCAAATAGTTTATCAAATAATAAATCTTTAAAAGATACACTTACATCCACTCTTAAAGATTTAGATGGTTTTTATACTTTTATTACAGGAACTAGAAAAGGCTTTGCAGTTGTTAGAGATGAAATAGCATGTAAGCCTGCAGTAATAGCAGAAACAAAAAACTATGTTGCAATAGCATCAGAATTTCAAGCCATGGCACATTTACCAGATGTAAATAGTGCAAAAATTTTTGAACCTGAGCCAGGTATTGTCTATTCGTGGGGAAATTAATGAAATTAGATTTAAAAAAAAATAAATTAAGAGAAATTAATAATACTTTACAAAATTTAGATAATAAAAAAAATGATAGAGACTTTGTGATTATAAATCCCGAGGGAAGTCACGCTTTATGTGCTGGATTAAATAAGGAAATGAAAGTCTTAATCAAAGGCCATGTTGGTTACTACTGTGCTGGAATGAATCAAAAAGCACATGTAACAATAGATGGGAACGTTGGAACGGGTGTTGCTGAAAATATGATGTCTGGAACAGTGCATGTTAAAGGAAATGCTTCACAATCTGCAGGTGCTACTGCTCACGGTGGATTACTTGTAATTGATGGGGATGCTAGTTCAAGATGTGGTATTTCAATGAAAGGAGTTGATATCGTGGTTAAAGGTTCAGTTGGTCACATGTCTGCATTTATGGCTCAATCTGGAACAATGTTAGTTTGTGGTGACGCTGGTGAAGCTTTGGGTGATAGTCTTTATGAAACAGATATTTTTGTTAAAGGATCAGTTAAATCATTGGGTGCAGATTGCGTAGAAAAGAAAATGGAAAAGAAACATTTAGATAAAATTTCAGCTCTTTTAAAAAAGACTGAAATAAAAAATGTTAAACCAGATAGTTTTAAAAGATATGGTTCAGCAAGAAAACTGTATAACTTTAACATCGATAATGTATCAAGCTATTAGTTATGTCAGATAATAAAAAAACACATCCTCGTATATCATGGACTTTCGATGAATACACAAATTCAGAAATTAGAAGAGCAGCAGCAACAGGAATTTACGATATTAGAGGTGGGGGATCTAAAAGAAAACTTCCTCACTTTGATGATTTACTTTTTCTTGGTGCTTCAATGTCTAGATATCCTTTAGAAGGGTATAGAGAAACTTGTAATACCAAAGTAACTTTAGGAACTAGATATGCTAGCAAACCTTTAGAATTAGATATTCCAATTACAATTGCTGGAATGAGTTTTGGAGCATTATCAGGAGGAGCAAAAGAAGCTTTGGGGCGTGGAGCAAGTATGGCTGGCACTTCTACTACTACTGGTGATGGTGGAATGACACCGGAAGAAAGAGGACAATCTAAAAATCTAGTATACCAACTTCTACCTTCTAGGTATGGGATGAATCCTGATGACCTTAGAAAAGCGGATGCTATTGAGATTGTTATAGGGCAAGGTGCTAAGCCTGGTGGTGGTGGAATGTTGTTAGGTCAAAAAATCAGTGATCGAGTTGCAGAAATGAGAACTTTACCTAAAGGTATAGACCAAAGGTCTGCGTGCAGACACCCTGATTGGACGGGTCCTGATGATTTAAAAATTAAGATTTTAGAAATAAGAGAAATAACTGGTTGGAAAGTTCCAATATTTATTAAAGTTGCAGGAGCAAGACCATATTATGATACTGCTCTTGCTGTTAAAGCTGGGGCTGATGTTGTTGTATTAGATGGAATGCAAGGTGGAACAGCAGCTACTCAAGAAGTTTTTATAGAAAATGTTGGTCAACCTACTTTGGCATGTATCAGACCTGCTGTAGATGCACTTCAAGATTTAGATCAACATAGAAAAGTTCAATTAATTATTTCTGGTGGAATTAGAAATGGTGCTGATGTTGCTAAAGCAATGGCTCTTGGAGCTGATGCAGTTTCAATTGGTTCTGCTGCTATGATTGCATTAGGAGATAATGATCCTAAGTGGGAGAAAGATTATAATAAATTAGGAACTACAGCTGGTGCTTATGACGATTGGCATGAAGGAAATGATCCAGCAGGAATTACAACTCAAAAACCAGAATTAATGGAACGTTTTGACCCTGTTGCTGGAGGAAGGCGTTTATCAAATTATTTAAAAGTAATGACACTTGAAGCTCAAACAATAGCTAGGGCCTCTGGTAAAAATGATTTACATAATTTAGAACCTGAAGATTTATGTGCACTAACAGTTGAATCTGCTGCTATGGCTAGAGTTCCGTTAGCAGGAACTAACTGGATACCAGGACTAAAAGATAAAAAATAGTATTGTGAAGATTAATTAACAGTTATAAATTAAGAATAAAAATGGCAAAAAATTTATTTAAAATCGCAAAAGCTAAAAAAATTAAATACTTTTTAATTAGTTTTGTAGACTTTTTTGGTGTCTTAAGATCAAAATTAGTTCCAGCACAAGCAATTACAGATATGCAAAAAAATGGAGCTGGATTTGCTGGGTTTGCAACATGGCTAGATATGTCTCCAGCAGATGGAGACATGTTTGCATTACCAGATCCTGAAAGTTTAATTCAATTACCTTGGAATAAAGAAATTGGCTGGTTAGCCTCAGACTTATATATGTATGATAAACCTGTTAAAGCTTCACCAAGAGTAATGCTTAAAGAACAAATAAATAAACTAAATAAAAGAAATTTAATCATGAAATCTGGAGTGGAATGTGAATATTTTTTAATATCTGAGGATGGTAATAAAATTGCAGATACAAGAGATACTCAATCAAAGCCTTGCTATGATCAATCTGCTTTAATGAGAAGGTATGATTTAATTAAAGAAATATGTGACAGTATGATTGCTATGGGCTGGAATCCTTACCAGAATGATCACGAGGATGCCAATGGTCAATTTGAAATGAATTGGGATTACACAGATTGCTTAACTACAGCAGATAGGCATGTTTTTTTTAAATACATGGTTAAATCTTTAGCTGAGAAACATGGATTAAGAGCTACATTTATGCCCAAACCTTTTGCTAATTTAACTGGAAATGGATGTCATGCTCATATTTCTTTATGGAATGGAAAAATGAATAAATTTTTAGATAATGGTGATAGATTAGGTTTGAGCAGATTAGCATATAATTTTTTAGGAGGAATAATGAAACTCACTCAACCTTTAACTGCTTTTTTTAATCCTACAATTAACAGTTATAGAAGAATAAATGCACCACCAACTAAATCAGGTGCTACATGGTCTCCAAGCAGTATTTCTTACACAGGAAACAATAGAACTCATATGATAAGAGTTCCAGATAAAGGTAGATTTGAATTAAGACTGATGGATGGTGCAGTGAATCCTTATTTGCTTCAAGCAGGAGTAATAGCTGCTGGACTTCATGGAATCAATAATAAAATTGACCCAGGTGAACCTTTGTCGTGCAATATGTACACTGATCATAAAAATTATCCAAATTTAAAAAAATTACCAGATACTATTGAAGATGCTTTGGATCAATTAGAAGATAGTAAAGAAATTAAAGAAGCATTGGGTGAAGACACCATTAAAAGCTATATAAAATTAAAAAGGTCAGAAATTGAAAATTTTGATCAAGAAGAAACATTTGATAAAAAAACCCCTGTTACTGAATGGGAAAAAAACAGTACACTTGATTGTTAGACTAAATGAAAACAATCATAGAAAATTCTAAGTGGTCCATACCATCCTTTATAAAGAATAAAAATTATCAATTTAATAAAGAAAAAATATTAAGCTCACTACCAGAAAAATTTATAGATGAAGCTATTCAATCTATTTCTAAATGGGAAACATATGTTCCAACACCTCTTCATGAGCTTAATAAATTAAATGAAGAACTCGGTTTTAAAAAGATTTACTATAAAGATGAGGACAAAAGATTTGACCTAAAATCGTTCAAGGCACTGGGAGGTGCTTTTGCAGTAAATAAAATTGCAAATGTAAAAGGTGATATAACTGTTTCAACTGCTACAGCTGGTAATCATGGAAGATCAGTAGCTTGGGGGGCTAAAAGACTTGGCTTGAAATGTAAAATTTTTATTAGTGAATTTGTAAGTAAAGCAAGAGCTGAAGCAATGATGAGTTTAGGAGCAGATGTAATTAAAGTTAAAGGAAATTATGATGCTTCTTTAAAAGAATGCATTAAACAATCAAAAAAAAATAACTGGGAAATAGTTCAAGATGTTTCCTGGGAAGGATATAAAAAAGTTCCAAAATTAATTATGGCTGGCTATACAATCATGATCAAAGAAATTATGGATCAAAATAAAGAAGATCCTTTTACACATGTATTTTTACAGGCTGGTGTTGGTGGAATGGCTGCAGCTATGATTGCAGGTTTTGCAAAATATTCAAATAATATTCCAAAGTTTATTATTGTTGAGCCAGAAAATGCTAATTGTGTATTCAGGAGTATAGAAAATAATAAAGCTACAACAGTTAATATAGTTAACGAAACAATTATGGGGGGCATGTCATGTGGGGATGTTTCAACAGTAGCTTGGGAAATATTAAAAGACTCATCAAATTTTAGTTTAACAATAACTGATGATGAAATATCCACAGTGATAGCCATGTTGGCAAAAGCTAAATTATCAAATAAAAAGATAATTGCAGGAGAATGTGCTGTGCCAGGCATTATTGCCCTAATTGGCTTATTTAAAAAAGAGGAATATCTAAAAAAATTAGAATTAAACCAAAATTCTAAAGTTTTATTATTTGGATGTGAGGGTCTGACAGATACAGCAATGTATAAAAAATTATTAAATGATGGTTTAGAAAAAATCAAAATAATATGACAAAAAAAGCAATCGTTTGGATACGAGAAGACTTAAGGATTGAAAA
>JAOIYV010000015.1 GCA_028226735.1 Candidatus Pelagibacter sp. | reverse complement strand
TAATTGCTCTGGTGGACCTTGTTCAAAAATTTTTCCTTCATTAAAAAAACATACCCTATCCGATATTTCTCTAGCAAAACCCATTTGGTGAGTTACCATAATCATTGTTAAATTGTGTTCTTCGTTTAGTGACCTAATTACATTTAATACTTCACCAACAACTTCAGGGTCTAATGCAGATGTAATTTCATCTAAGAGCATCACTTTTGGTCTCATAGCTAAAGCTCTAGCTATAGCAACACGCTGTTGCTGACCCCCAGATAGTCTTGAGGGATGCTCATCTTTTTTATCTGTAAGACCTACTAACTCTAATAAATCTAGAGCTCTTTCTTTGGCTTCTTCTTTTTTCATACCAAGAACCTCTATAGGAGCCTCTATACAATTTTGAAGTGCTGTCATATGTGGAAAAAGATTAAACTGTTGAAATACCATCCCAATTTTTGATCTTCTTTCTCTTAAATATTTTTCACTAGCAACAACAAGTTTGTTATTGTTATTGGGCATATGGGTTAGTGGCTCACCATCTAGATGAATTATGCCTTGATTAATTTTTTCTAAAGTCATTAAAACTCTTAAAACTGTTGTTTTACCAGATCCTGATGGACCAATAATTGAAACCATTTCATTTTTCTTAATCTCTAAGTCAAGTTTATCTAAAACAACAAGGTCTCCATATTGTTTAGTAACATCAGAGAATTTTACCAAAACATCTTCAGGGTTATTTTCATTATTCATTTAATGTTTTGCCTTTCCTTGAGCTTTATTTACTGAACTTTCTAATTTTCTTATACCAATAGCGGCAGGAACTGAAAGAATTAAGAATATTAATCCAACTATAGTGTATGGTTCTAAATAACGATAGTGATAACCACCTACTGCAGTTGCAGCATGGAATAATTCTGCAACACCAATTGTAGATAGTAAAGGTGTGTCTTTAAAAATACCTACCAAATAGTTTCCCATTCCTGGAATTGCTATTGGGAATGCTTGCGGTAAAACTATTCTTCTATAAGTATAAAAAGTTGTAAAATTTAATGCTCTACACGCTTCCCATTGAGCTTTTGGAACTCCTTCTAAGGCTCCTCTATAAACTTCTGAAAGATATGTTCCAAAATGAAGTCCAATTGTGATCATTCCACAAACCCAAGCTGATAGTGTGATGCCAAATTGAGGTAGCACAAAATAAACAAAAAATAATTGGATTAACAAAGGTGTTGATCTAATAAATTCAACAATTTCTCTATTGATTATGTTTACTATTTTAAATTGAGTTTTTTGACCCAATAAAAACAATAATCCTACAATTGCTGCAATAGCATAACCAATACCAGCAGCCATTATAGTGTTCAATGTTGCTAATAACATTTTTGGTAAAATCTCTATCGCAAAATCCCATCTCCATTCAGCGTTCATACTATGCCTTGCCTTTCCCAACTTTTCTTGCAGCCAAAACTTCTAGCCAACGCAAAAATGGAACAAGAAAAAATCTAGAAATGATATAATAAATTAAAAGTGCAGTTCCAAAACATTGAGCTGAAAGCCAAGTAATAGAATTAATTTGTTTTGCCTCAAAAGTTAAATCAACAACTGTAACTAAAGCAACAAGTGCAGTAGCTTTTAAAAGCTCTACTGTTAAATTAGCTGCAGGGGGTAAAATAATAGGAAAAATTTGAGGTATAATAATCCTTCTCATTCTTTTTGCTGGACTAAAATTTAATGCAAAGGCTCCTTCCCATTGGCCTTTTGGAACTGCTAAAATTCCACCTCTAACAATTTCAGCCCCATAAGCACCAAAGTTCATACCAATTGCGACAACTCCAGCAGTAAACGCTTCTAAAGAAATACCAAAAAAAGGTAACACATAATAAAACCAAAACAATTGAACTAATAAAGATGTTCCTCTAAAAAATTCTATATAAACTGTTGCTGTTCCTTGGATAATTGGATTTTTTGATAAACGCATTAATCCAAATATTATAGAAATAATTACATAAAGAATTGTAGCACAAACTAATACTTTAATTGTTGTTACTGTTCCTAGTAACAATGTTGGGCCATGTTCCGCTAGAAATGCAAAATAACTCACCTTGAAAAAACCTCTAATTTAATTAAAAAAAATCAGGCGACAATATAAAGTCGCCTGATTAAATTTATTTATTTTCCTTTAATTACTTAGTCGAGCAAGCCCACTCAGTACTCATAGAAGGAGGTGGAAGTTGAGCTTTATCATAACCATATTCACCTGCTCTTTCTAACATTTTAGCTGGGTTGGCCATAACTTTAGCTAATGCTTTGTTGAAGTTATCTCTAAATTCAACATCGGTTTTTCTAAATCCAATACCAACTACATTTAAAGTTTCTTTTGGCATTAATTTTGGATCAGTAACTTCAAATGCACCGCCTGTTTTTTCTTCATGCTCTTTAGCACCAAAAAAAGTTTGTACAGCAACATCGGCTCTTCCTGCTTTCATTGCAGCAAGAATTCCTACCTCTCCTTCAACTAACATCATTTGACTTTCCGGAACACCATATTTCTTTGCTGCTTCAACAGTGTTAAAACCAGCGCCAGTTACAAGTTTAGCACCTGTACTGATAACATCAGCATAGTTATTTATGTTTTTAGGGTTACCTTTAGGTACTAACATAGCATCTCCAAAAACTCCAATTGGGTCAGAAAAATTCATGTTTGCACATCTACTTTTAAGGATATACATACCACCAGTTACCATATCTGATCTATTAGCATTAATGCCTGGGATTAATCCTGACCATTCGAACACTTTTGTTTCATGTTCAGTAATTCCCATTTCTTCAAGAACTGTTAAAGCAATCATATTAACAAATCCTAGAGCTTCACCGTTATCTCCAGCATAAGCCCACGGTACTGCAGTACCAAAACCAAGCCTTAACTTGTGTCCATCTTTTAACCTTTCAGTCAATGTAGCTGCGTTAACTGATGAGATACTAAAAAGGATTACAAGAAAAACTGTAATTGATTTTAAAAATCTATTCATTATTTCCTCTCGTTAAGTTTATTTCGATAATTAAAACAAAATTACACTAGTTTGTATAGTATGAAATATTCAATCTAAGGTTGATATAAATAAAAAACTTTATTAAATGGTTTCTATTTTGTTGCCTACTTCTACTTTTCCATTATCTAAGGCAGTTAAATAGATTCCCATTTCGAAGTGATTGTAAGTTTTTTTTAATGATTGCAGTAAATTAAAAGATTTATCGTCTGTTTTTGGTTTTAAATTAATTGCCACACATCTTGGTATGTTTTTTTCAACCTTAAAAGAAACTCCATTAATCTTGATAATTTTACCAATCCATTCACGTTCTTTCCAAGGTTCGATACCATCTATACAAATATTTCCTCTAAATATTGATGCTTCTATCTTTTTATTAATTTTTTTTTGAAAATCATTGATACTTTGAATATTTAAGAGTGAAACTGAATTAATAAAATCTACTTTTTTTGAGATAGAAGTATCAAAAAAAGGAAACTCTTTGTTATTCATTAAAATTATTGGTTGTTTTAAAGAGTCTTCTAATTCTGTAATTTTATTTGATAGTGCTTGTCTTTCACTAAATTGATTTATGTCGATAGTAAAAATTTCTTTATCTTTAAAGGTTAGTGTTAGTTTTTCATCTTTAAACACAAAATTATATTTATTTAAAGCTGGAGAGTGTTAAAACTTTATTCCACTTACCTTTTCTCTCATTTGGGTTTTTTTCAAATAGCTTAACCTGATCTAAATCTAAATCTTTAGCGAAAGCAAATATTCTATCTCCAATAATTCCAATATTCTTTTTAATTTCACACTTTTCAATTGTTTGAAATGATACAGATTTAACCGGACAATAATTAATTGAAGAAATTGTTACACTCATATAAAGTTTTAAAATAATATGTCTAATCTTTCTGCAAATCAACTTAAACAATATAATGATGAGGGTTTTATCTCTCCAATAGATATTTTTTCAAACAGTAGAGCTATTAAAATTCGAAAAGAAATAGAACTGATTGAAGATAGAATGCCTGGAGAGCTAAATAAATCAGGTAGGTATAATGCTCATCTTATATCACCACTTTTAGATGAAGTGACACATGATTCTAAAATATTGGATACCATTCAAAGTGTTATTGGTGAGAATATACTTGTTTGTGGAACAACTCTCTTTATTAAAAATCCAAATGAAAAGGGATTTGTGAGTTATCATCAAGATGCAAAATATATTGGGCTAAAACCTCATAATTGGGTTACTGCTTGGGTTGCTATAACAGATTCTAATGAACATAATGGCTGTATGAGAATGTGGTCTGGATCTCATAAAGATAGTCTTAAAGACCATGATCAAATGTTTAATGAAGGTAACTTATTAACTAGGGGCCAAACTGTAAATAATGTGCCTATTGGTAAAACTATACCACTAATTCTGAAAGCTGGACAAATGTCACTACATCATCCAACAGTTGTTCATGGTTCAGATTTAAACAAAAGTAATGATAGAAGAATAGGTTTTGTGATCCAAAGTTATATAGGCACCAATGTAAAGCAGGTGCTCGGTGAAAATGGTGTTCAATTAGCAAGAGGTGTTGATGAATTTAACTATCATAAAACAATTCATAGACCTAAATCACTTTTGGATAAAAACGATTTAAGAATTAAAAAACAAGAAAATGACAATCTTCAGAAAATATTTTATGCAGGATCACAGCAAAAGGGTAAATATTAAGCGTATTGACCTGCAACATAACCTGACGACCAGGCCCATTGAAAATTATACCCACCTAAGTGACCAGTAACATCAACAACTTCTCCAATAAAAAATAAACCAGGGTTTTTTTTTGACATCATTGTTTTTGAAGAAATTTCATTAGTGTCTACACCCCCCAAAGTAACTTCGGCTGTTCTATAGCCTTCAGACCCAATGGGATTAACAACCCAAGTATTAATAGATTCACTCAATTGTTTTAATAACTTATTTGGTAATTCAGATATATTGCCACTAACATTATTCTCTTTACAAATTATAGAAGCTAATCTCTTTGGAAGGATTTCTGCAATAATATTATTAATATCATGCTTAGGATTTGATTTCTTTTCATTTTCTAAAATTTCAAAAATATCTAATTTTGGTGAAAGATTAATCTTAATACTATCTCCTAATTTCCAATATGAAGAAATTTGTAATATAGATGGACCACTTAATCCCCTATGTGTAAATAACATTCCTTCTTGAAAAAAAACTTTATTAAAAAAAACAACAGCTTCTAAAGATAAACCACTAAGTTCTTTGCATATTTCAAGTATCTTTTCATTAAAAGTTAAAGGTACTAATGCTGGCAATGTGTTAATAATATTTATATTAAATTTTTTTGCTATCTCGTAACCAAATTTACTTGCTCCAATTTTAGGAACAGAAAGACCTCCCGTTGCAATAATTAATGAATTACAAAAATACTTATCATCACCAATAATAATAAAATATTGATTATCTTCTTTATCAACTTCAGTAATAATAGTTTCTTTCATAATGGTAACATTTGCAGTTTTACACTCTAAAAGAAGCATATCTACAATTTGTTGCGCACTTTGATCACAAAAAAGCTGACCTAATTTTTTCTCATGATATTTGATATTATGTTTTTTTATTAAATTGATAAAATCATTTTGTGTATACTGACTTAAGGCAGATATTATAAATTTAGGATTTTTTGAAATAAATTTACTAGGATGAGTATTGGTATTAGTGAAGTTACACCTTCCTCCACCAGATATACGAATTTTTTCACCTATCTTTTTAGCATGGTCAACTAGAAGTACTTTTCTTCCTCTTTTTCCAGCTTCAATGGCGCTCATCATACCAGCGGCTCCTGCTCCCACTATAATAACATCATATTTTTTTGTCATGAATTAATTATAAGATTAGTAATGAGGTGGTTTTTTATTGTCCATAATAATATTTGATCCAATTTCATTTTCAAGATCACTAATACTTTTTTTAAAATCTGATACATCTTTTTTTAATGTTTTTATTTCTTTTTGCTGAGAATAAATTTCATCACTCATTTGAGATATTTCATGTTGAAGAAACGCAATCTGTTCCTCTAGCTTTTTAACTAAATTTTCCATATAAATACAACTTAAGAAACTTTTGAGATAAAACAAGAAATGAGATGTGTGAACAAAGAAAACGCAAGTAAACTCTGGAAAATGATACAGGAAGCTGGAGACTATTTACTCGGTCAACTGCCTAACCATCCCAACCATCCCAAGGGGCGTAACCCCTACGCTCATGTTGCAATTTGTGTCAAAGAGAAGTTTGGCAACTCATATAAAGATATTCCTGATGAAAAGTTTCAAGAAGTTGTTGATTACATTAACTTTTTGAAAGAGAACCCAAGTTAAGCAAGAGAACATTTTTTATAACAATATATCATTTATAGATGTACTCCACACAGGATCTAAATGTTTGTCCCAATAGAGTTTGTGAATTTTTCTTGTAACATCCCCTACTGTTCCTTGTTTAATTTTTTCCCCACTTATTTTTGTTATTGGCATTACCCCTCCTGCTGTTGAAGTTGCAAATAATTCTTCTGATGATTTTAACATTTCAATAGTTATAGATTTTTTATTAACTTTGATATTTAGTTCTTTAGCTAAATCAATAACGGTTTGTCTTGTAATACCTTCTAGTACTCCATGGTCTGGTGTATTAATTCCATTTTCATCAACAGAAAAAATATTAAAGCCAGGACCTTCAGATATATTGTTATCCTCATCTACCAATAAAGCAGTATGATGTCCTCTTTCGTACGCATCAAGCATACCCGTAACTAAATCCATCCAATGATAATTTTTAATAGTTGGGTCAATTGAACTTGGAGGAATTCTTGTTATATCAGTCAAATATACATCTAATCCTTTTTCAAAATCTTCCGGCCTAAGTATCCAGCCAAATGGTACTGCAAAAGCCATGAAGCGTGGTGTCGCTTTACGAGGATCTCTAACAAAATTTGGAGACATTCCTCTTGTTTGTATCATTTCAACATAAGAATCTTCAAGATCAGCTTCTTTAACACAGCCTGCTAATATTTTTTTTATTTCTTCACGACTAAGTCTGCATGGCATTCTCAGTTTTTCTGTTGATTTGAAGAAACGATCAATATGTTTATCTAATTGAAAAAATCTACCCTTCCAAACATGGACAACGTCATATGTTGCATCAGATCTTAAAAAACCCCAATCTAAAATAGGAATTTTTGCTTCAGAAAGTTGAATGAACTCATCATTCATCCATGCCGATCCTTTTGGAAAAATATCACTCACCATCCAACCCTACCAAACCTTAAATCAGGTGTCTAGGTGATGTAAGGAAGTTTATTCAGCATGCGAAAATATCTCTAGTTTGTTTGAGAAATCATTTCTAAAAGTTGATCAACATCACTTTCTTTAGTATTCCAAGCAGCAACAAGTCTTACCGCTTTTCTATCAAGCTCTTCTTGATTCATTTTATAACCTTCTGAATTAAGGTGCTCAATGATAGGTTTTGGAAATTTTGCAAATACTTCATTTGCTTCTGTTGGATAGGCTAATTCAATGTTCTGATTAGCATCTAATCCTTCACTTAATTTTTTTCCCATTAAATTTGCATGTTTTGCATTTCTTAGCCAAATATCATTTGAAATATAAGCTTCTAGTTGAGCTGAAACAAATCTCATTTTTGAAAGTAAATGTCCTGATCTTTTCATTAAGAAGGGAAGATTGCCTACTAGTTCTGGTTTAAAAAATATAATTGCTTCTGCTGCGATACATCCATTTTTAGTTGCACCAAAAGATAAAACATCTATTCCTGACTTCCATGTCATTTCAGCAGGAGTCACATCAAGTGCCACTAAAGCGTTAGCAAATCTAGCTCCGTCCATGTGCATTTTTAAATTATGCTTATGAGAGGTTTCAGATAGGGCTGCAATTTCATCTAACCGATAAACTTCACCTGTTTCACATAATTGAGTAATACTCACTACAGAAGGCTGTGTGTGGTGTACGATACCAGTTCCTCCAATATTTTCAGATAACTCTTCTGGTGTAAATTTTCCATTAATTCCGTTTAAAGGTACAAGTTTTGCACCACCCGTATAAAATTCAGGAGCCCCGCATTCATCTGTATTGATATGCGAATGTTTGTGACAATAAATACTTCCAAAAACTGGCGTCATTGCTGATAAAGCTAAAGCATTAGCAGCTGTACCTGACGCAGTTGGATAAACAATCACATCTTTTTCAAAAATTTCAGAAAACTTATTTTGTAAGTTAGTTGACCACTCATCATTACCATATGGAGTGCTGTCTCCTTCATTAGCTTTTATAATTGCTTCTAAAACTTCAGGACATGCACCTGCTACATTATCAGAGGCAAATTTAACTCGCTCTCTTTTTGTTTTAATTTTAGATGTCATAAATATTATTGTTTTGGAAAATAATCTTTTAACTCACCTTCACGGTAAACATCTGCCGTACAACAATGAAGACCCCCTCCAAATGCATAAGCATCTCTCATTTCTACTGGTATTACTTCCATTCCTAATTTATCTAATTGTTCAGCTTGATAAACTTCACTTTTTTCAACACAAACTGTTTTGGGGTCTAGTACTAAAACATTCATAGATAACCAAGTTGAAGAATAACATAATGGTGGTGGCTCATTATGTGCTGGTTGTGCGCTATCAATAATTTCCCATCCGTTGTTTTCAAATAATTTTCTTTGTTCTTTTGGAAGTTTTCTTTGAGGGTTATTAATAATTAAACCTTCTTTAATTGGTGTAAATGTTGCATCAATATGAATTGGATAAGGGTCACCTGGAAAATTGACAGCATGAACTCTATGATCTTTGTAATGTCTTTTAAGCCAATCAATTCCTTTAAGATTTGTTGTAAAGCCATGCTGAACTACTAAATCTTTACCAAATCTTAAAACATCTGCAGCATCAAATAATGGTTCTTCTTCAGTAGTTACAAAAAATTTATCTTCGGTCCACTCTAATCGTTTTTGAATTCCAATTTTGTCAGATAAATAATCTTTTCTATAGTCTGCATCAGTCAATCTTGGTTTAGGAGCAGCCTCATGTCTCATATTTGGATCGTCATCATAGTATTTCTTTAATAAAGGTCTGTAGCATAAATATTCAAACCATCTACATCTATAACTCATCGTTGCTTCTAAAATTTCACTACCAACTGTTAATAACACATCTCTTGGGGGCATACATCCAAACATTGTTTCAGCTTTCCAGTCTGGTGTTGATGTTTTTTTATTAAAATCTATTGGATTTGGTCTATCCACTTTAATTCCTCTTTTAGTTAACATGTTTGAAAAATCGTCTAACAACTGATTTGCTTTATCTACTGTATCTTTTTTTCTTGGTCCAAATTGACCACGCATGTCAGAATCTTCTGGAACCTTAGCGTCTAATGCTGGCTCTGGTGCTGGTATACAAGTACCATCAGCCTTACCAACAATTACATGTTTTAAAGGATCCCACTCATTCCAACTATTAACTATAGTTTTCTTTTTACTCATGATTTATGATTTAATAATATTGTGTTCTGGACCAAAAGGAAACTTAGTAATATTTTCTGCACTATTTTTACCTATAACTAAGATGTCGTGTTCTCTATATCCACCTGCTCCGGGAGTTCCTTCTGGTATCATGATCATGGGCTCCATAGAAACAACCATATTTTCTTCTAATACAGTGTCTATATCTTCACGTAGTTCAAGTCCCGCTTCTCTTCCATAAAAGTGGGATAATACACCAAATGAGTGTCCATAACCAAAAGTTCTGTAATGGAGATAGCCAAGTTCTGCAAATAATTCATTTAACTCGTGACAAATATCTGAACATTTAACACCTGGTTTAATTAATTCTAAACCTCTTTTATGAACCTTTATATTTGCTTCCCAAGCTTTTAAAGAAGCATCATCAATCTTGTCTATAAAAAGAGTTCTCTCTAATGCGGTATAGTAACCTGAAATCATAGGAAAAGTATTTAAAGAGAGTATATCACCAGAAATAATTTTTCTTAAAGTTTTAGGATTATGTGCTCCATCTGTATTCAATCCTGATTGAAACCAAACCCAGGTGTCCATATATTCTGCATTTGGATATGTTTTTGCAATCTCTCTTTCCATTTTATCTCTTCCAGCAATTGCAATTTCAAGCTCACTCTCACCTACTTTAATATTTTTTAATATTTCTTCGCCACCAATATCAGCAATTCTTGCTCCATTTTTAATAACTTCTATTTCTTCTGTGGACTTAATCATCCTAGTTTGCATTAAATATTTTGAAACATCATAAAACACTGAAAATGTAAAAATAGAAGATAACTTTTCTTTAACATCTAATGTTACATGGTCATTTTCAATTCCAATATTTTTTGGAGGTTCTTCTCTACCTATAATTGAAACTATTGCTTTTAAGAAATTATCTCTTTTCCAGTCAGTAAATATAACATTATCACAGTGGGATCTTCTCCATGGTTGACTCGCGTCTATATTTGCTGAAATTGTAGAAATTTTATTTTGTGTTACAAGACAACCATAAGGTCTACCGAACGAACAATAAATAAAACCAGTATAATAAGCAATGTTATGCATGGAGGTTAAAATAATCATATCAAGATTATTTTTGCTCATTATATTTCTTAAGTTATCTACTCTTCTTTGGTATTCCTTGTCTGTAAAAGGAAGTTTCGCCTTATCACCGTTTTTTAATGTAAAAAAATCTGGTCGTTCCATTATTGTTAATTTAATGCAATAAATCTTCTATTTGTCTTTATTGTAAGACTATAGTAAATGATAGACATAAAAAGGAAAAATCCACCAATAATAGTATTAGTAGATGGTATTTCATTAATTCCGAATAAAGGTAGCCAAACCCAAAAAATTCCTCCAATTACTTCTGTTAATGAAAGTAAAGTTAATTCCGCAGCTGGTATAGCTTTTGACCCTATAGAATATAAAATTAATCCAATACAAACCAAAACACCATGTATAGAAAATAATGCACCATTATAGCTGGTAGATAAAAAATGCATATCATTTGATATGATAATTATGGATGCAACTGAAAAACAAATAAAACCTGAAAGGGCTACAGTTGTAAATTTTGGAGTTTCTTTTCTCCACCTAAGAGATACTGAAAAAACTGAAAACCCAATAGATGAGGTCATCCCAAAAATTAAACCCATTAAAGAGCTTTTTTGAGTATTTCCAAGTGCAATTATTATTATACCAATTGTTGCAATTAAAATCGCTACCCAAACATTAGCTGATATTCTTTCTTTTAAGAATAGAAAACCTAATAATGCAGTAAAAAATGGCATTGCTGCCAAACAAAGTAAAGTAATTGCTGCGGTAGTATGAGTGATAGAAAACATAAATGTAATCATCGCAATACCAAGTCCTGTGCCACCAATAATACCAGAAATACCAATTTTAAAATAGTTTTTGTAAAAATTTTTCCCTTCTTCAAAAAAAAGATAGAGGTTAATAAGTATAAAAATTGTTAAGCCTCTAGAAAAAATATATTGCCAAGGCACCTGGCTAGGTTCATTCATATACCTTACAACCAAAGGGCCAAAAGACCATATTAAACCAGCAAATAAAACAACAGGAATTGCTATTTTTTCATTTTTTAATTGGATCATAAGTGCATACTTAATGCTTATTATTTTGCACTACAATAAAAATGAGATCTATTTAAAAATATTAATATTTGAGCCTATTGGGGAATAACATTCAATAAATTCTCCTTTTTTAAAGATAGACTGTCCATCTTTAAAAACACCCCAAACATTAGATTCCACAAATGATTTAATTTTATATGACTCCTGACCTTTTAATATTTGAATCTCTAAATTTCCATTATTAGTTGAAATTAATTTTGCTTTTATAAATCTTATGATTTTATGATTTTTATGATAATCATTTTTTAATTTAGCTTTAAATGGTTTTTCTCTCTTAACTCCTAAGATATTAAGAAGATAAGGGTAAACAAAAAATCTAAAACAAGCAGATGTTGAAATAGAATTGCCAGGAAGACCAAATATTGC
>JAOIYV010000014.1 GCA_028226735.1 Candidatus Pelagibacter sp. | reverse complement strand
GACTTAATTATACAGTTAGGTTTATTGTCTGAAGAAAAGCTCTCTTTATTAAAAGAGGGTCAGACAGTTGTAGGTGTTTTAAATCCATATTTAAATAAAGAAAAAATAGATAATTTAGTAAAAAAAAAAATTAATATATTTTCATTAGAATTATTACCAAGAATTACTAGAGCACAATCTATGGATATACTTTCCTCTCAAGCAAACCTTGCTGGTTACAAAGCCGTCATAGAGTCCTTTGCTAATTTTGAGAAAGCTATTCCAATGATGATGACAGCTGCTGGAACTGTCCCAGCTGCTAAAGTTCTAATAGTGGGAGCTGGAGTTGCAGGGTTACAAGCTATTGCAACAGCAAAAAGGATGGGAGCAATAGTTTTTGCGACAGATGTTAGGGCCGCCTCAAAAGAGCAAGTTGAAAGTTTAGGTGGAAAGTTTTTAACAGTTGAAGGAGCAGAAAATCTAGAAACAGAAGGAGGCTATGCTAAAGAAACTTCAGACGATTTTAAAAAAAAACAAGAGGAGTTGTTAAGCGAAACTCTGAAAAAAATTGATATAGTAATTTGCACTGCTTTAATTCCCGGAAAAAAAGCACCCATTATAATTAAAGAAAGTATGATAAAGGGTATGCAAGCTGGTTCAGTAATTTATGATTTAGCAGCTGTACAAGGAGGAAATACTGCTTTTACAGAAGTAGATAAAGTAATTGATAAAGAAGGTGTTAAAATCATGGGAGAGACAAATATCCTTAACAAGTTACCAATCTCTGCATCAATTTTATATGCAAAAAACATATTTAATTTTGTTTCAAATCTATATGATAAAGAGAATAAAAAAATTAATATTAATTTAGAAGATGAAATAATCAAAAAATCATTAATTAGATAAATTTATGGAAATAGATCCCTTTATATTCAGACTAAGTATTTTTATTCTTTCAATTTTTATTGGATACTATGTCGTATGGAGTGTAACACCCTCACTACATACTCCGTTAATGTCAGTAACTAATGCAATTTCCTCTGTGATTATAGTAGGTGCAATAATTGCTGGCCTAGCAGGAAATTCAGAAAGTATTTTTAATAACTCAAGTATTTTTGGTTTCTTAGCAATATCTCTGGCAGCTATAAATATATTCGGTGGCTTTTTGGTTACTCAAAGAATGCTTCAAATGTATAAAAAAAAAAAGAAAGATAAATAATGATCTCAGCAAATTTATCAGCAGTTTTTTATTTGATCTCAGGTATATTATTTATTTTAGCTTTAAGAGGTTTATCTTCTCCAGAAACATCTAGGCAGGGTAATTTTTTTGGAATTCTTGGAATGGTGATTGCAATCACAGTTACGTTCCTTTCAATAGGAAATTTTTCGAGTGGATTTATATATGTTGTAATCTTTTTATTAATTGGTGGTTTAATTGGTGCATTTATAGCATACAAAATACCAATGACAGCTATGCCAGAACTGGTAGCTGGTTTTCATAGTCTTGTGGGTCTTGCTGCAGTATTTGTAGCTATTTCAGCCTTTTTAAATCCTGAAGCATTTAATCTTGGATCCCCAGGAAATATTAAACTTGGAAGTTTAATTGAAATGTCAATTGGAGCCGCAGTGGGTGCAATAACCTTTTCTGGTTCAATAATTGCTTTCTTAAAGTTACAAGGAATAATGTCTGGATCCCCAATAACATTTAAAGGCCAACATCCACTTAATGCTTTAATATTAATTTCTATAATAACGATAACCTATTTTTTATGTTCAACACAGTCTTCAAATTTATTTTGGATTCTATTAGCTGTTTCTTTTTTAATCGGATTTTTACTAATAATTCCAATAGGTGGAGCAGATATGCCCGTAGTAATTTCTATGTTAAATTCGTATTCAGGTTGGGCAGCAGCTGGAATTGGATTTACTCTGGAAAATAGCGCATTAATAATTACTGGCGCACTTGTAGGATCTTCAGGAGCAATTTTATCTTATATAATGTGCAAAGGTATGAATCGATCATTCTTTAATGTTATATTAGGGGGATTTGGTGCTACAGAGCAATCTTCATCGTCAGGAAGTAAAGAACAAAAACCAGTCAAAAATGGTAATGCCGAAGATGCAGCTTTTTTAATGAAAAATGCGTCATCTGTTATAATTGTTCCAGGCTATGGAATGGCAGTAGCTCAGGCACAACACGCTCTAAGAGAGATGGTGGATACACTCAAAAAAAATGATATCAAAGTTTCTTATGCAATTCATCCAGTAGCTGGAAGAATGCCTGGACATATGAATGTATTACTTGCAGAAGCTAATGTCCCATATGATGAGGTTTTTGAATTAGAAGAAATTAATAATGATTTTGCTAATGCAGATGTTGCTTTTGTGATTGGAGCTAATGATGTAACAAATCCAGTTGCAAAGACGGATCCACAGAGTCCAATTTATGGAATGCCAGTTTTAGATGTTGAAAAATGTAAATCTGTTTTGTTTGTCAAGAGAAGTTTATCCCCAGGATATGCAGGAATAGACAATGATCTATTTTATAGAGAAAATACTTTAATGTTATTTGCGGATGCAAAAAAAATGACAGAAGATATAACTAAGAATTTATAAGCTTAAATGAAAACAAAAATTTTTTGTGACATAGCAGAATTAGATTTAATTAAAAAATTTAATAAAAAAAAAATAGTAAAAGGCTTTACAACAAATCCAAGCTTAATGAGAAAAGCTGGAGCAAAAAATTACAAATCATACTCTAAAAAAATTATAGAAATTTGTAAAAATAAACCAGTTTCATTGGAGGTTTTTGCTGATGATTATGAAGGCATGAAGAAGCAAGCACTACAAATTAATACATGGGGAAAAAATGTGTATGTAAAAATACCTGTAATTAATTCTAAAGGAGCATTTACAGGAAAAATTATTAAAGAGCTTAATAGCAAAAATATTAAGCTTAATATTACAGCAATATATAGTGCCAAACAAACTGCAAAAATTCTTAAATTAATAAATAACAAAACTAGTGTTATAATCTCTATATTTGCTGGCAGGGCTGGAGATACAGGAAAGGATCCAATTCCAGAGTTCAAAAAAAGTATTACTATTGCAAAAAAATTTAAAAATGTGGAGATACTTTGGGCCAGTGTAAGAGAACCCTACAATTATTTGCAGGCAAAACAATTGGGCTGTCATATTATAACTATTCCACCTTCTACAATTGAAAAAATAGAAAATTTTGGAAAAACATTTGATCAATTGACCAAAGAAACTGTAAGAGCCTTTTTGCTTGATAGTAAAAAATCTAGATTTAAAATTTAAATTAATTTAGTTACAAAAATATTTAAAGAAAAATTAAAAAATGTTATTTGAATTGGTTGCGGGGGACGGATTTGAACCGCCGACCTTCAGGTTATGAGCCTGACGAGCTACCAGACTGCTCCACCCCGCGGTATACTTAAATTCTATTTTTAAGTTTATTTAATTTTTTAACTCTTTTAATGTTTTCTTGAAGGATTCTTTTTTTCTTTTCAGAAGGTTTTTCGTAAACACTTTTTAATTTTACAACTTTGAAGAATCCATCACGCTGTAGTTTTCTTTTTAAAACTCTTAACGCTTGTTCAATATTATTATCTTTAACTTCTATTTTCGTAAGTACCTCCAAAAAAGTGAGTAGTTAACACTTTAAAATTTTGATGTCTATTAAATTTGTTCATATTTTTTGATTAACTGGCTTGTTTCGCTTTCTCTTTTTCTTTTTTCTCTCTTTTTATTCTTCTTTCTGCTTTTTCAATAGCACTAACCAGGTCAATTTGTGTAAAAATACCAATTGCAACAGGATCTTTAGGGTTTAGACTATTGTAGTTCCAATAACTTTTATTTCTGATTGAAGTTACAGAGTTTTTGGTAATCCCAACTAATTTTGCTATTTGAGAGTCTTTTAGCATTGAGTGTTGTTTTATAAGCCATAAAGCTGAATCAGGTTTGTCTTGTCTTTTTGATAATGGAACATATTTTTTAATTTTTTTATCTTCACTCGATATTTCAATATCTGTGTTTTTAATTTGAAGATCTCTATTTTCATCTTTAGAAGATAAATCAATTTCTTCTCTTGTCAGTTGACCTGAAATAATTGGGTTATAAGCCATTATTCCTTTCGCAACCTCTCCATCTGCTATACCCTGAACTTCGACCTCATGTAAATTGCAGAATGTAGCAATTTGTTTAAAAGTTAGAGTGGTATTTTCAACTAGCCAAACAGCTGTTGCCATAGGCATTAATGGAACATTAGACATTTAATCCTTTTTTTCTGATCTAAAATTTTGAAATTTTTTATTGAATTTACTTACACGTCCTTTGTCCATCAACTTCTGCTTTCCACCTGTCCAGGCGGCATGAGATTTTGGATCAATTTCTAATTTTAAAACCTCACCTTCAGTTCCCCAAGTTGATCTAGTTTCAAATTGAGTTCCATCGGTCATTTCAACCTTAATTGTATGATAGTTTGGGTGTATGTCTTTTTTCATATCGAGACTTATAGCAAAAGAATTTTATAAAACAATTAAAAGTTCTTTAATTTTTCATTCATTTTGTCATTAATTGCCATACTAGCTGCTCTAATTTGTATATTTTTATATTGAGATAGGTTTATTTCATTAACTATTCCTCCAGCCTCCTTTATCATTATTATACCAGCAGCTATATCCCATAAATTAAGATCATTTTGAAAATACCCGTCATACCTACCTGCAGCTACATAAGCTATATCAAGTGCAGCACTTCCTGATTTTCTTGTTGTTAAATTGATTTCTTTTTTAGTATTTCCCCCAGTAGCAAATAAACAAGTATTTATTTCTCTTTTTTTTGAAACTCTAATTCTTTGATTGTTAAAAAAAGCGCCATTTTCTTTTTCAGCATAAAACATCTCATCTTTTATTGGGTCATAGATTAAACCCGAAACTATTTCATCTCCAGATTTTAGTGCAATTGATATAGCAAAGTGAGGAACTCCATGTAAAAAATTTGTTGTTCCATCGATTGGATCTATAATCCAGGTGTTATTTTTATCTTTATTTAATTCAGATCCTTCCTCTTCACTTATAATAGAATAGTGAGGTCTTGCTTTTTTGAGCTCTTCTATAATTATCTTTTCAGCTTTTAAATCTGCGTTTGAAACAAAATCTGTAGGACCCTTAATTGATACTTGTAATTTTTCTATTTCTCCAAAATCTCTTATTAATGCTCTTGACGCTTTTTCTGCTGCTTTTATCATAATATTAAGATTCGCTGATATTGATTTCATAAGATTTATATTTTTTTAATATATTCCATAGTTCTAGTATCAATTATAATCTTATCTCCACTTTCAATAAATGGAGGCACTTGAATATTAACTCCATTATCTAAAGTTGCAGGCTTATAGGAAGAAGAAACGGTTTGACCTTTTAGTGCCACGTCTGTTGTTTCAATGATACATGTAACTTGATTAGGTAAATCAACAGTTAAAGGTTTTTCATTATAAAAACTTATACTCACCTCTAAATTTTCAGTCAACATTTTACCTTTTTCTCCAATGATTTCTTTTTTAATATTGATTTGTTCATATGATTTAGGATCCATAAAATAATAATCTGTTTCATCTTCATAAAGATAATTAAATTTAGTTTCATCTAATGATGCTTTTTCTACTGACTCGCTAGATCTGAATCTCTCATTTAATTTTGTATTTCTATTTACACTTTTCATTTCAACTTGAGCAAAAGCACCACCTTTTCCAGGTTTGACATGTTGAGTTTTTAGGACTTGCCATAGATCATCTTTATATTCAATAAGCATTCCAACTCTAATTTCGCTCGCGTATATTTTCATTTTAATTTTTTAATCGCCTCTAATGGTTTATATATTTTATTGTTCCAAACGTAGCCTGAGATAGCTAAAAAGTTAGCCTTATTCAATAAGAGTTTTTTGTAATTACCAAGGTTTATTCCTCCAATAGCTACAATCGGAGTATTTGTTATTTTTTTTGCTAATCTTAATATTTTTAAGCTTGCTTTATATCTAACTATTTTTGTTTGTGAAGAATTGAAAGCTCCAAATGCCAAATAGTCAGCACCTTCAAAAAGTGCTTTTTTTGCTAAATTGATTGAATTGTGACATGTGACACCAATAATTTTATTCTTTAATATTTTTCTTGCTTTTAAAATATTCATATCTTTTTGTCCTAAGTGACAGCCATCAGCATTAAGTTCTTTTGCAAGTCTTGGGTCATCATTAATAATAAATTTAACCTTATATTTTTTGCAAATTTTTTTAATTTTTTTTCCAATAATTAATCTATTTTTACTTGTTTCTTTTTTAATTCTTAATTGAAAAAAGGTGACTTTTTTAGATTGTAGTACTGATGATAACTCTTTGTAAAAATATTCATTTTTAATCTTATTTGGCGAAATTAGATAAACAAATTTCTTATTTGTCTTATTTTTCTTCAAGATTTGCTGACCATTTTCCTTGAGCTGCAAGTGTACACATATTGGCTCTGTGGTTGAAGATTTTTTGGGTACCTTTTATATCACCAATATCCTTTGACCAAAATTTAAGTGCACTTTGCTGTAGCGCTCTTCCGTAAGAGTAGGTCATAATAAAATTTGTATCATTTTGCTTATTTATTAAATTTAAATTTTCAGTTGCTTCTAATTCTGACTGACCACCAGATAAAAAAGCGATTCCAGGCACATCAGGAGGCACATTTTCTTTAAGACATTTCAAAGTAAGTTTGGCAACCTCTTGGCTAGATATTTTTTTATCTGAACTAGCTCCTGCTAAAACCATATTTGGTTTTAAAATTATTCCACTTAAGTCAATGTTATGGAGCATTAATTCTTCAAAACATTTTCTTATTACTTCTGAAGTTACATTTAAACAATCTTCTGCAGAATGGTTTCCATCCATTAAAACTTCTGGCTCAACTATTGGTACCATTTTACATTCTTGTACAAGAGCAGAATATCTTGCAAGTGCATGCGCATTCGAGTTAATTGATAATTTACTCGGATAATTATTCGAAATATTATATACACCTCTCCATTTTGTAAATCTTGCCCCAAGTTTATAGTACTCCTTTAATCGTTCTCTTAAACCATCTAAACCTTCTGTAATTTTTTCTTCATATGAACCTGCTAAAACTTTTGCGCCAGTATCTACCTTTATGCCAGGTATGGCACCAGATGAAATAATTAATTCAGGAATTGTTTGTTTTGAATTTGTAATTTGTTTAATTGTTTCATCATATAATATTACTCCACCAATACACTTCTTCATGCTTTCAGATGAAAAAAGTGTTTCTCTAAATAAAAGTCTATTTTCTAAAGAAGATAAAATGTTTACACTTTCAAGTCTTTTAGTCATGGTCCCAGTACTTTCATCAGCCGCAAGGATGCCTTTGCCATTTGATAGAATTTTTAATGCAATTTTATTTAATTCAGACATATTAATTTAAGGCTTTTATACCAGGAAGTTCTTTACCTTCAAGGTATTCTAGAAAAGCTCCACCGGCAGTTGAAACAAAATTAAAGTTATTAATTGCACCGAGGTTATTTAATAACGCAACCGTATCTCCACCTCCAGCTATAGAATAAATAGAAGAGGTTTTATTTTTTTCAATAATTTTTTTTGCTATTTCTAAACTTCCTTTGGCAAAACTTGGATTTTCAAAGTAACCTGCGGGGCCATTCCAAAGAATAGTTTTACTTATATCAATAATGTTATTAATAATGTTTATTGATTTTGGACCAATATCTAAAATTAGCTCATCTTTAGAAACATTATTTAATTCTTTTATCATTGGAAATCCATTTAAGTCATTACTAACAACAACATCCTCTGGATAAATTATTTTACATTTTTCTTTTTTCGATAGAGAAAATATCTCTTCAATTATTTGATTACAGTTATCCTCTTGTATAGATTTTCCAATATTATGACCTTTATATTTGATTATATTATTTGCCATTCCACCAACGATTATAATATTATCAAATTTTGGAATTAAATTTTTAATAATATTAATTTTAGTTGATATTTTAGAACCACCAATAATACAAGTTACAGGTTTTTTAATTTCAGATGTAATTTTTGTTAAAGCATCCATTTCTAAATTAAGTTGAAGGCCCGCATACGATGGAAGAAATTTTGTTATTTCAAAAATAGAAGCATGAGCCCTATGAGAACATGAGAAAGCATCATTAACATAAATGTCAGCTAAGCTTGCTAAATGTTTTGCGAATTCGTTATTATTTTCCTCTTCTTCCTTGTAAAATCTAAGATTTTCAAGCATCACAATGCTTTCCTCTTGAACATTGAATAAATCTTTGGAGAGTATCTCACTTAAGTTTTTTGTGATGAGCCTTATATTCCTGTTCAATTTTTTTTTTAAATCTTCACATATAGGATTAAGAGACAGCTTTTTAACAATTTTTCCTTTTGGTCTTCCAACATGAGATAATATTATTATTTTAGTATCATTTTTTAATAAAAATTTTATTGTAGGAAGAATTTTATCAATTCTTGTTGTGTCAGTAATTATTCCATTATCCATTGGAACATTTAAATCAAGTCTAAGTAGCACTTTTTTTTGTTTTAGATTGTGCTTGTCTTTTATGCTTCTCATTAAGAGATCTTGTGAAGATGTTCTGCTATATCACACATTCTATTTGAAAAACCCCATTCATTGTCATACCAAGCTGAAATTTTTCCCATATTTTTACCAACTACACTGGTTAAAGATGAGTCAATAATTGCTGAGGCTGAATTATGATTAAAGTCAATTGATACTAGTTTTTCTTTTGTAATCTCTAAAACCCTTTTTGATTGTTTCTTAGTTGCTTGAGTAAAGGCTTCATTAATTTTTTTTTTATCTATTTCTTTATTAGTACAAAAAACTAACTCTATCAAAGAAACATTTGGAGTAGGAACTCTCATCGCTACACCTTCAAGTTTACCTTTTAAAGAAGGAATGATTTCACCTATAGCCTTAGATGCTCCTGTTGATGTTGGAACAATCGACTGACTAGCAGATCTTGCTCTTCTTGGATCCTTGTGTGAATTATCTAAAATTCTTTGATCACTGGTAAAGGCATGAATAGTTGTCATAAAACCTTTTTCAATTTCAAAACTCTCATTTAAAATATTAGCAACTGGAGCTAGACAATTAGTGGTACAAGATGCTGCTGAAATTATTTGATCATCTTTAGAAAGTATATTTTCATTAACACCGTACACTATTGTTTTATCAGCTTCTTTACAGGGCGCTGAAACAATAACTTTTTTTGCTCCATTTTTAATATGTGCTAACAATTTATCTTTAGAATTAAATTTTCCAGTACATTCAAAAACATAATCAACATCAAATTTTTTCCAATTAATATCCTCAATTTTAGACTCTTGAGAAAAAGTAATTTTATTTTTATTGATAATTAGATGACCTTCATCGAAATCTAAATCTGCATTAAATTTTCCATGAATAGAATCGTATTTTATTAAGGTACAGCTTGTTTCAGAATTAGAACGGTTATTTATATGCTTAATTTCTATATTTTTACTTCCGTTTTCGACAATAGCTCTAATTACCATTCTACCAATTCTTCCCAATCCATTAATTCCAACTTTTATTGTCATAATTTAGCTTTTTATTAGGTTCATAGTTTTTCTGGAAATATTTTCTGCTGTCAATCCAAAATGTTTATAAATTTCTTTATAAGGCGCACTTTTGCCAAATGAGTCAATTCCAAAACTTAAACCTTCTGTTCCAACATATTTTTTCCAGCAATCTGTTGATGCTGCTTCAATTGATATCTTAAACTTTGTTTCACCAAGAATTTTCTTTTTATATGATTTTGATTGTGAGTCAAAAATGTCTTGGCATGGTACTGATATTACTTTAGCGTATATTTTATCTTTGGCCAATTTATGGCTAGTTTTAATCGCTAAATTAACTTCAGAACCACTAGCAAGTATAGTTAAAATAATTTTTTTATTAGTTCTTGAGACCTCATAAGCTCCAAATGAACATTTATTCACATTTAAATATTTTTTTCGAATAGTCTGTAGATTCTGCCTAGTTAAAGACAGTATGCTTGGTGTTTTTAAGTTTTTTAATGCTAGCTCCCAACATTCAATCGTTTCCATTCTATCCGCAGGTCTAAAAACATTTAAATTTGGAATAGATCTTAATCCAGATAGTTGTTCTATAGGTTGGTGGGTTGGACCATCTTCACCTAAACCAATCGAGTCGTGTGTCATTACATAAATAACTCTTTGTTCCATTAATGCTGATAAACGAATTGATGGTTTACAGTAATCAGTAAATATTAAAAAAGTTCCACCATAGGGAATAAATTTACTATGCAGAGCGATGCCATTCATAATCCCACACATTGCATGTTCTCTTACTCCGTAATGAATATAATCTCCATTAAAATCACCAGGTTTGATTATATTGTGGTGTTTTGTTTTTGTATTATTTGATCCAGCTAAATCAGCTGAGCCACCTATTAAAGTATTATTCTCTTTTGTAAGAGCATTCAAAGTCAATTCAGAAGATTTTCGCGTCGCTAAGTTTTTATTTTCTTTAATCGAATTTAATTTTTCCGTTTTTAAAGATTTATTAAAATTATTTTTTAGAACTCTATCTACAACTTGTTTTTTTTTCTTAAAAGTTTTTTTCCATCTTGCTTCAATTTTAATGCCTTTGTTACCAATTTTTTTCCATTCATCTAAAATATTTTTTGGAATCTGAAAAGGTTTGTATTTCCAATTCAATACTTTTCGAACAAGTTTAATTTCCTCTATACCAAGAGGACTTCCATGCGATGAGGCTTTACCTGATTTATTTGGTGAACCATAACCAATCTTTGTTTTACAAGAAATTACAGTTGGTTTTTTTGCATTTTGAACTTTTCTTAATACTTTAAAAATTTCTTTTTCATTATGTCCATTAATTAAAATGTAGTCCCAACCATAACTTTCAAATCTTTTTTTAAAATTATCTGAAACCGCTAAATTAGTAGGTCCGTCAATTGATATTGAATTGTTATCAAATAACATCACTAAATTTTTTAACCTTAAATGACCTGCTAAACTCATCGCTTCATGACTTATGCCTTCCATTAAACATCCATCACCAGCCAAAACATAAGTTTTGTGATTAATTATTTCTTTGCCCAATTTCTTTTTTAAAATTTCTTCTGCAATTGCAAATCCAACAGAATTAGCAATTCCTTGTCCAAGTGGACCAGTTGTTGTCTCGATTCCAGTTCCACGATGATATTCAGGGTGTCCAGCACAAATTGAATTTAATTGTCTAAAATCTTTAATATTTTTTAATGAAATGCTTTTGTAGCCAGTTAAAAATAATAATGAATAAAGTAGCATCGACCCATGTCCCGCAGATAAAACAAATCTATCACGATTTAACCAATTAGGGTTTTTTGGGTTAAATCTCAGAAAGTTTTTAAATAAAACAGTCGCCACATCAGCCATTCCCATGGGCATGCCCGGATGCCCAGAATTAGCCTTTTGAACAGCGTCTATTGATAAAAACCTTATTGCGTTTGACAAATCTTTATGTAGTTTGTTCAAAAATTATCCTATCTAGACTTAGAAGACTCAATTTAATATTATAAATATATATATATGAAAATAGACAGTGAAAAAGAAAAAAAACTTAGTTTTGCACTTAATAAATTAAAGAGTTTGAATTTACAAAATCCAACATTTAAGAACAACTTGCAAAAGTTAAGTGATCAAAAAAATCAATTAGAAATTGAAAAAAAAGAAATAGACGAAAAATACCAAAACTTAATAAGTGAACACAACACTCTTAAACAAAAATTAGAGGAAATTCACAAGCAAAAAGCAAATGAGCAAAAAAAAGAAATAGAATTTTCAGAAAAAATAGATGAATTAAATCAAGAAACAGATACTTTATTAGAAGAAATAGATAAATGGCAAATGTAAATGTTAAATTTAATGGTAAAGATTTTCTTCTATCATGCGATGATGGACAAGAGGAGCACTTAGAAGAATTACTAGTTCATATTAATCAAAAGTTTAATAATTTAAAAAATGATTTAGGAAATATAGGTGAAAATAAACTTTTATTGATTACGTCAGTTCAAATAATGGATGAATATTTT
>JAOIYV010000013.1 GCA_028226735.1 Candidatus Pelagibacter sp. | reverse complement strand
TGCTTACCTGATGCCACTACTTCACCCGAGTCTATAACGTATATTCTATTTGAGTTTAGTATAGTTGATAGACGGTGAGCTATTACAATCGTAGTTCTATCTTGTGTTAAAATCTTTAAAGCTTCTTGTATTTTGCTTTCTGTTTCAGTATCAAGAGAAGAAGTTGCCTCATCTAGTAGAATTATTGAGCTTTTTTTAATCATTGCCCTAGCTATTGATATTCTTTGTTTTTCTCCACCGGACAACCTAACACCATTTTCACCAATTATAGTCTCATACTTTTTTGGCAATCTGTTTATAAAATCCTCAGAAAAAGATAATTTTGCAGCTTGTATGATTTCATCATCATTTGCCTCTAAATTTCCATAAGCAATATTATTTCTAATTGTATCATCAAACAGAGTTGTATCTTGACTTACTAAAGAGATATTTTTTCTTAACGAAAATATTTTGGTTTTATAAATTGATTGATCATCAATTAAGATATCACCAGAACCTATATTATAAAATCTTGGAATAAGGCTCATAATGGTTGATTTACCAGAACCACTATGGCCTACTAAAGCTGTCATTTTTTTACCAACTACTTCTAAATTTATAGATTTTAAAACTTCTTTTTCTTCTTCATCGTATTTAAATCTAACATTTTTGAATTTAATATTTCCATCAATAATTGTAAGATTTTTATCATCCTTATTTTCAGTAATTTGATTTTGGTGATCTATTATTGGTAGGATTCTTTTAGCTGCTGCCAATCCTTGATTTATGGCTATATTTAAAGTCGCTAAAGATCTTACTGGTTGATATGCCAACATCATAGCAGCAAGGAACGAAAAGAAATTATTGATACTTATTTCGTCATTAATAATTAATCTACCAGAATAATAAATTAGTATTGCTATCATAACACCCGTAAGAGATTCCATAATCGGTGAAGTTCTTACAAAAATAATTGCAATTTTTTTATTTTTTTCTTTTAAATCATCAACAAATTTATCTGCTCTATTATTTTCATAATTTTCTCTTTGAAAGATCTTAATTAGTTTATGGTTTTTAAAAATTTCAATTAAATATGTGTTAAAAAGACCAGATTTTTCTTGCGCTTCAGTTGTAACTTTACCAACTCTTTTTCCTAAAGACCTAGCAAAAAAACTTGCCAACGGAAGCATTATAATCGAAATTAGAGAAAGCTTCCAATTTTGAAAAAACATCACAAATAATAAACCGATTAAAGTTAAACTATCCTTAAAAAGATTTAATAAAGCAAAACTTAACAAATTAGTTATCTGATTAACGTCATATGTTAGGTTTGAAATGAATTTGCCAGAGTGTTTTTTATCTATCAATTGAGTGTCAGCACCAAGTAAAGATTTGATCATATCTAATTGAAGTATCTTTTTAATTTCTTCCCCAACACTGATCATTATTGCTTTTGCAAAATACAACGAAACTCCTTTTGTTGAAAAGGATAAAATTATTAGGATTGGTATAATCAATATTAAGGTTTGATCTTTATCAATGAAAATTTTTTTAATTGCTGGATCAAGTAACCATGCAATTGCCGAGGTACTACCCGCAACAAAGATTGCAAAAAGACCAGATAGTAAAATTTTATTAATAAATTTTTTTGTGTAGTCTCTGTATAATCTCTTGAATATTAAGTTATTTGTCATTATTTTAAAACTTACCTAGGAATATCGTAAAAAGCACCAATAGCCCAAATATATTATTACTTTTAAATATTTTTAAACAATTCGTAGCATCTTGAAAGTTAACTTTTTTAAGTTGATAGAAAAACAAGTGAAATATTAAGAAAGTAGAGCCTAAATAAAATAAGAAATTAAAGTTCATTAAGTATCCACTTATTAAAATTGAGAAAGTTAAAATAGAGAAACATATAAAAATGAATTTTGATGGATTATTTTTAAATTTTATTGAAGTTGATTTTACACCTATAATTTCATCGTCTTTTATATCTTGAAACCCATAAATAGTGTCATATGCTAGTGTCCAAAATATGGCTCCCAAATAAAAAATGACAGGTATAATATTTATTTGGTTATTTACTGATACCCAGCCTAAAATTAAACCATAGTTAAATGTTATGCCCAAAAATAATTGAGGCCAGTACGTAAATCTTTTCATCAATGGATAAGTAAAAGCTAAAGGCATTGAGCACAAGGCAAGAATAATTGTTAAATTATTAAAATTAATTAAAACCAAAAAAGCAATTAAGCACAAAATAATTGTATAAAAAATTGCTAATTTAATAGAAACTTTATTTGAGGCAATGGGTCTATTTTTTGTTCTTTCTACTTTTTTATCAAATTCTTTATCCGAAATATCATTTACTATACAACCAGCGGATCGCATTAAAACTGATCCTAAGAAGAATAAAAATAAATAAAAAAAATAATTATTAAGACTTTTTGAAAAATCATACGCCAATGTTAGGCCCCAAGAGCACGGCCAAAATAATAGCATGAATCCAATTGGTCTTTGTAATCTTGTTAGTTCAATAAAAAGATTTAACTGATTCATAATAATTTACTTGTAAATAGCAAAGGCTAGTTTCATAATCAAACTGATTCGTATGAATATAGATTATACAGTTACAGCACTAATGTTCCCAGCTATTCCTCTATTAATGAATATATATAGCAACAGGTTTCACTCACTAAGTAAGTTAATTAGAGAACTTCACGATGAACATGTGTATGAAAATCATATTCCTAACGAATGGAAGAAGCAGTTTATAAATTTAAGTGGAAGAATAACACTTCTACGTTGGACAATTATGTTTGCTGCATTTGGGTTCCTATTTAATATGCTAACTGTGCTAGGTCTTTATTTGAATGAAATTTTTATAGCACGACTAATTTTTGGATCATGCTGTCTTTCAATGATCATTTCAATTGTATTTTTTATTAGAGAAATTCATGTATCAACCAATGCATTAAAACTGCACATGTCTGATATGGATGTTGATTTAGATTAAGGAATAATTACTGCAGGTCCAGTCAGCAGTCTTGCTTCTAGTTCTTCATGAGCCTTTCTAGCTTCTGCAAGAGAATATTTTTTAGAAATTTCAATTTTTATTTTATCAGACAAAATTGCATCAAAAACTTTTGCTGCAGAGTCTTCAAGTTCTTTTCTTGTTACAGTATAATGGGCTATTGAAGGTCTAGTAAAAAAAAGCCCTTTAGCATTGATATGCTTTTTAATATCTAGCGTATGAACATAGCCAGAGGCATTTCCAAATGCTACCATCATTCCTCTAATTTTTAAACACTCTATTGAACCTTCAAAAGTTTTTGTACCAACACCATCATAGACAACATCAATTCCATTTTTACCAACTATCTTTTCAACCTCTTCAACAAAATTATTATCTGTATAATTGATCACATGATGACAACCATTTTTTTTAGCAATAGCTTCCTTCTCTTTTGAACCAACAGTTCCTATCACAGTGCAACCAATTGCATTAGCCCACTGACATAAAATTTGTCCAACACCACCAGCTGCTGCGTGAAATAATACCTTATCACCTTTTTTTGCAGCATAACTTCGATGAAGTAAGTACTCAGCTGTAATTCCTTTTAATACAATACAAGAAGCTATTTCATTTGAAATGCCTTCAGGAACAATAACTAATTTTTCTTGAGGCATTATTTGTTTTTCTGAGTAACCACCAATAGGCATAGATGCATGACTTACTCTATCTCCAACCTTGAAAAGATCTACTTCAGAACCAATTTCTTCAATTATTCCACATGCTTCTAAACCAATACCGCTTGGTAGAGGGATAGGATATAAACCTGTTCGGTGATAAACATCAATATAGTTAATAGCGATTGATAGATTTTTTATTAAAACTTCTTTAGGATTAGGTTTTCCAATCTCAATATCTTTAAGTTCTAAAACCTCTGGACCACCAAATTTTTGAATTTGAATTGCTTTCATTATTTTACAAACGTACCATTATGATAGTCTTGAACTGCTTGCAAGATCTCTGCTTTAGTATTCATTACAAATGGACCACCTCTTGCAATGGGTTCTCCAATTGGTTTACCACATATTAATAAAAATTTAGCTTTAGTTAAGCTAGATACTTTTAAATTTTCACCTTTAGTTAGGATAATTAAAGTAGAGTTTTTAGCTTGATCATGGTTTTGATCTCCAACCTTAATTTCCCCATCAATTAAATAAATTAAAGAGTTATGTGTTGAAGGAAGATCAAAATTAAACTCCTTACCTTCTTCAATCTCTACATCAAAGTAAATTGGTTCTACGTTATGGCCTTTAACAGGTCCTTCTACATTTTCAAATTTTCCAGCAATTATTTTAACTATTTTATCATTATCTTTATGAACACTCATTTTATCCGCATCAATATAAATATACTCAGGTTTGTTCATCTTCAATTTAGCGGGCATATTTACCCAAAGTTGAAAACCATGTAGCTTACCTTCTGTCATTGCGGGCATTTCAGAATGAATTATTCCACCACCAGTTTTCATCCACTGAACATCTCCTGAAGTCATTCTACCTTTAGCACCAGTGCTATCTTCATGTTCAAACTCTCCACTTAACATATAAGTTACAGTTTCAATTCCTCTGTGAGGATGAGGAGGAAAGCCCCCAATATAATCATCTTTATTTTCAGAGCCAAACTCATCTAACATTAAAAAAGGATCATGGTAATCAATAAGGTGAGTACCAATACTTCTTTTTAATTTAACTCCAGCACCATCTGATGCTGCAACTGGTTCTATTATTTTTTCTACTTCGATTTGAGCCATATTTATGATCGATTTCCTTTAATTAGAAAATAAATTCCACCAATTAAAAGAAATATTTGTTCACTAGTAAATAGTTTTGTTGTGAAGAACCAGTCTTTATGAGCAAAGACAAGTATAGTTATCATTAATATAGTTATGTTGAGACCTGATAGTCTTGTGAGAATATTTCCAAAAGGATTCTTAATAAAACCACTTATAATTAATACCAATCCAGTCAAGAGTTCAGATAAAGCAACTGTTGATGCTAACATAGGTGATAGACCAAAATACTCAATTAACCCTTGGGGAGGTAAAGGAAATTTTTTTGCACCATGAATGATAAAGGCAATACCAATTCCAAACCTCAAAATTAAAGAGGCTAGAGCATCTATATTAGAAAAAAAACTGTTAATCTTATTATTTAAATTATTCATATTATCCTTTATTTTTTATTGTGCGATCCATCACAAAATGGCTGATTGTTAGTTTGTTTGCAAGCGCAAAAAAACATTTTTTTAGTTTCTTCAGCCTTGTATGCAAATGGAGTAAATTCAGTGCCCTTATGTGATCCATCACAAAATGGTTGCTTTGCACTCTTTCCACAAGAGCACCAGTAGTAAGATTTATCTTTCTCTACATCTACTACGATTGGTCCGTTACCTGCGTTTTGTCCTTTAATCATTTTTACCCTTTCAATTTATTTGACTTCTATTTAGTGTTTTAGTATTAATAAAGCAATAACGCAATATAATCATACTAGTATATAAAAACATACCATGAAAAACTTAATAGATTGTCCAGCTGAAAGAGCCGTTTACTTTCTTGGAGGTAAATGGAAAATTAGAATTTTGTTTAGTTTGCTGCAAAGTAAAAAAATTAGATTTGGTGAACTTAAAAAAGGATTGAAAACCATTACACAACAAATGTTATCCAAGCAGCTAAAGGAATTAGAAGGAGATGGAATAGTTAATAGAAAAGTTATTCAAATAATGCCTCCAAAAGTTGAGTATTCACTTACTGAATTTGGTCTTTCAGTTATGCCTATCTTAAGATCTTTTTCAGAGTGGAATAAAAGAAATACTCGAACTATTTCAGTAAAATTAAATAAGAATTTTGAAGAAAATAGAATTAGATAGCCTTAAAAATACAGTAAAAATTTAAGTATCTTTTAGTTCTAAAATATGATTAAAATTAAGCAGCGCTGATTTAAGTTAAATTGCAGAGCGCTTTATAAATTCCTGCTAAAGCAACGTTTCAACCACTGCTTTAGCCGGTGGTTTTTTTTTGGAAATTTTTCAAATCTAAACCGGGTATTTGAACCGTATTGTGCACCCTGCATTTGCTTAAGCACTAAAAAGGAGAAAAGAGATTGTTTAAATTTTCAACTTTCTTGTTTAACATTTTTCAGTTTCTTTTTTCCAATAATTTGGAGAAAAAAAATGACAAAAAATAAATTAACTGAAAGATTAGATCAAGGTCCTGTAATTTGTGCCGAAGGCTTTTTATTTGAAATTGAAAGACGTGGGTACATGGCATCAGGAGAATTTGTGCCAATGGTATCTTTAGACCATCCAGAAGTTCTTGAAAATTTACATAGAGAATTTCAACATGCTGGATCAGATATTGTTGAAGCTTTCACTTATAATGGTCACAGAGAAAAAATGCGTGTTATTGGAAAGGAAGAACTTCTTGAACCTTTAAACCGTTCAGCTTTAAAGATTGCCAAAAAAGTTGCATTAGATACACCCAAAGGATCTCAACCAAACTTAATGGCAGGAAATATTTCTAATTCAAACATTTGGAAAGAAAATGACAAACAAGCCCAAAAGGTAGTTGAGGGCATGTTTTCTGAAATGATTGGGTGGGCAGTAGATGAAGGTGCTGATATGTTAATTGGTGAAACCTTTTATTATGCTGAAGAGGCCTTTAAAGCACTTGAGGTAATGAAGAAAGCTAATCTTCCAACAGTATTAACAATTTCGCCAATGGGTGAGAATAAAATGAGAGATGGAAAGTCTGTAGTTGATACTTGTAAAGAGTTGGAGCAAAGAGGAGCTGACGTTGTTGGGTTAAATTGTTTTAGAGGACCTGCAACAATGTTGCCGTTTTTAAAAGAAATTAGAAAAGCAGTCACATGCCATGTTGGTGCTTTACCAATTCCCTATAGAACAAATGAGAAATTTCCAACTTTTTTTAATTTGCCTGATAGAGATGATTGTGGCTGTCCCTCTCCTCACGGAAGAACATTTCCTACAGCTCTAGATCCACATTTTTGTAATAGATATGAAATAGGTCAATTTGCAAAATGGGCAAATATTTTAGGTATACATTACCTCGGTGTGTGTTGTGGTGCTAATCCAATGTTAATAAGAGAAGTTGCAGAGTCTGTTGGGCTAAAAGTGCCTGCAAGTAAATACCGAGAGAACATGGAAAATCATTTTATGTATGGAAAAAATAAAAGAATTCCAAAACATATGACGGATTATGGAAATAAGGCTTAACTTTAATTAGAGTCTATATTGGGTAACAGATCTTTTAAGTTTTTGATTTCTAGCTTTGGTTTATAATCAAGGTTATCAAAAATATTATTATTTCTGTTTACCCAAATAGAACTATAACCATAATTTCCACCACCAGAAACATCCCAAGTATTAGCACTTAAAAATGCAACTTCTTCTTTTTGTATTTTGTATTTTTTAATTGGCATGTCATAAACTTTTGAGTCTGGTTTATAAATGCCAACTTCTTCGATTGAAAATATATCATCAAATATATTATCTAAATTATTACTCTTAACTAGCTCATTAAGAAGAGAAGGTGTTCCATTAGAAAGAATACCTATTTTATAATTTTTCTCTTTTAGAGTTTTTAAAACTTCTGGCACTTCTTTAAAAGGTGAAAGCACTTTATAGAGGTTTAATAATTCATTTTTCATTGAAGTATCTATATCAAACGTCTTCATCGATTTGTCTAAACTATCCTCTGTAACTTGCCAAAAATCTTTATGCCTATTCATTAAACTTCTAAGCCAAGTATATTCTAGTTGGGTGGTTCGCCAGTAATTTGCAAAACCTTCCCACTTATCACCAATTTTATCTTTACACTTTTCTGCAGCTGAATTGACATCAAATAATGTGCCATATGCATCAAAAATTATTGCTTTAATATTTTTCATAATTTAACTTAACATTAATGAGTAATATTAGATTATTTTTTAAAGGAAGTTTATCACTTAATTTTACTTCAAAACTTGATAAATCTCAATCTCACTATGTAAATAAAGTGATGAGAGTTAAAGTTGATGAAGTTTTCTCTTTATTTAATAGCAGTGGAGAGTGGGAAGCAAAAATTATAAATATTTCAAAAAGCATAGTTGAATTTAATATTACAAAACAATTGAGACAAAAAGAAAACCCTAAAGAATTATGGTTAGCCTTTTCACCAATCAAATCAAATTACTTTAATTTTATGATTCAAAAAGCAACAGAGCTTGGTGTCACAAAGTTTTTACCAATAATATTTGACAGAACAATTGTTAGAAAAATTAACAAAGAAAGATTAGAAAAAATAATTATAGAAGCTGCCGAACAATCCAATAGAATAAATGTTCCAACAATTGAAGACTCACAAAATTTAGAAATATTTTTAAAGAATAAAGTCGACTTAATATTTACAGATTTGAATTCAAATAATAAAAAAATAGATTTAGAGAAATTAACAGTAAACCCAACATGTGTTATAATTGGTCCAGAGGGTGATTTTTCAGAGGAAGAAAGAGAGCAGATTCTTGCATTTAAGGGTGTTCAATCAATTAAGATAAATGAAAATATACTTAGGTCTGAAACTGCTGTAATTTCTGCATTATCTATCGTTAGTTATTTGACTAATTGATATTTTGTCGCGCAAACTAAAGTGTAATTTTTAAAAAGACACTTTATATAGTGAGTGACAAATGAAAAAATTTATATTTACATCTTTAACAACATTATTTGTAACAAGTGCATTAGCCAATCAGCCCAAAGAATGGCAATTGGGGTTTCAAAATCCAGCGTCAGATGGGATGAGAGATATAGTTAATTTTCACAACAATCTTCTACTTCCAATAATTATTGCTATCAGTGTTTTTGTTTTATTTCTTATGATCTATGCGTGTGTAAGATTTAGAGCATCAAAAAATCCAGTGCCATCAAAAACTACCCATAATGTTGCAGTAGAAGTTTTATGGACACTAATACCATGTTTAATTTTAATAGTTATGGCAGTGCCATCGTTCAAAATTTTATATAAGCAAGATACAATTCCAAAAGCAGAAGTTACTATAAAGGCAATTGGTTATCAGTGGTACTGGGGATATGAATATCCAGATGAAAATATTATTTTTGAATCTTACATGATTAAAGAAGAAGATTTAAAAGAAAATCAACCGAGATTATTAGCTGTAGATAATGAAGTAGTAGTTCCAGTTAACAAGGTGGTTAAAGTTTTAATTACTGCAAATGATGTGTTGCATGCTTGGGCACTTCCATCTTTTGGAGTTAAAAGAGATGCTGTACCTGGAAGAATGAATGAAACATGGTTCAAGGCTGAAAAAGTAGGAACTTACTATGGCCAATGTTCTGAGCTATGTGGTATTCAACATGCCTTTATGCCAATCACAGTTAGAGTTGTATCTGAAGAAGATTATGCAGAATGGTTATCAGGTGCAAAAATTAAATTTGCTAAAGAGCCATTATTAAAAAATAAAAATATAAAGATAGTGAGTAAATAATAATGTATACTCAAACAGCAACACACGACGATCATCATACACCAACTGGTTGGAAACGTTGGGCTTACTCAACTAATCATAAAGATATTGGAACAATGTATTTAATTTTTGCAATTGTTGCAGGAATAATTGGTACAGCTTTTTCAGTATTAATGAGAATTGAGTTGATGCATCCAGGTGATGGCATATTGGGTGGCAATTATCATCTTTACAATGTTTTAGTCACCGGCCACGGATTAATTATGATTTTCTTTATGGTAATGCCTGCAATGATAGGTGGTTTTGGTAATTGGTTTGTGCCAATTATGATTGGCGCACCTGATATGGCTTTCCCAAGAATGAATAATATTTCATTTTGGTTATTACCAACTTCATTTATTTTATTAATACTATCAGTTTTTATGGATGGCCCCCCGGGTCAACAAGGAGTAGGTGGCGGATGGACAATCTACCCACCATTGTCATCGAAAGCTGGACAACCAGGTCCTGCAATGGATTTTGCTATTTTAAGTTTACACTTGGCTGGTGCTTCTTCAATTTTAGGAGCAGTGAATTTTATAACAACAATTTTAAATATGAGAACACCAGGCATGACACTTCATAAAATGCCTTTGTTTGCGTGGTCTATTTTGGTTACAGCTTTTTTATTATTATTATCATTACCTGTTCTTGCTGGAGCAATTACAATGCTTTTAACAGATAGAAACTTTGGAACTGCTTTCTTTGATGCACAAACTGGTGGAGACCCAGTTTTGTTTCAACATTTATTTTGGTTCTTTGGTCACCCTGAAGTGTATATTTTAATTTTACCTGGCTTTGGAATGATAAGTCATATTGTTTCAACATTTTCAAAAAAACCTGTTTTTGGATATTTGGGAATGGCATATGCAATGGTTTCAATTGGTGTTGTAGGATTTGTTGTCTGGGCTCACCACATGTATACTGTAGGACTTAGCACAGACACTAAGGCATATTTTTTAGCAGCAACAATGATTATTGCAGTTCCGACAGGTATAAAAATATTTTCTTGGATTGCAACAATGTGGGGAGGTTCTATTTCATTTAAAACTCCTATGGTTTGGGCATTAGGGTTTATATTTTTATTTACAGTAGGAGGTGTAACTGGAGTCGTTCTTGCAAATGCGGGTGTTGATACTGCTATGCATGATACTTATTATGTAGTTGCTCACTTTCATTACGTACTCTCTTTAGGTGCAGTGTTTGCAATCTTTGCAGGTTTTTATTATTGGTTTGGTAAAATGTCGGGTTATGAATACTCAGAATGGTTAGGACAACTACATTTTTGGTTAACTTTTATAGGAGTAAATCTAATATTTTTCCCTCAGCATTTTTTAGGCTTGGCTGGAATGCCAAGAAGATATGCTGACTATCCAGATGCATTTGCTGGCTGGAACTATGTATCTTCTATAGGTTCATATATAGCTGTTGCAGGGTTAATAGTATTTTTTGCAAATTTAATTTATTCATTCAATAAGAAAAAAATAGCATTACAAAATCCTTGGGGAGAAGGTGCCACAACTTTAGAGTGGACTGTGCCGTCTCCACCAAATTTTCATACTTTTGAAGAACTGCCAAAGTTCGAAGATGATGAAAGTATTAAAAAATCTACGATATAATAAAATACTATGATAATACCAAATAAAAAAACAAAACAAAAAAATATCTATACCGCATTAGCAATAGTTGTCTTTATGGTATTTTTATTCTTTTTTACTCTCTATAATGTGGGAGTATTTGATAGACAGTTGTGATAAAAAAAAAAACACTTACCCCTATAATTTTAGCTGGAGTCTTTTGTATTATGTTGGGACTTTCGTTTGCAGCTGTACCTTTGTACGATCTATTTTGCCGCGTAACTGGTTTTGGAGGAACTACACAAATTTCAAATGACATTCCAAAGATAGTTTTAGATAAAAAGATCAGTGTTAGATTTGATACCAATGTAAATAAACTTCCTTGGGATTTTAAAGTAAAAGAAAATGTTATAGATGTAAAAATAGGTCAGGTTAGCAAAGCTCAGTTTGAAGTAGAAAATTATGGCAACAAAATAACTTATGGGGTAGCTAGTTTTAATGTATCACCTTCATCGTTTGGAAAATATTTTACTAAGATGGGCTGCTTTTGTTTTGAAAAACAAAAACTAGATCCAGGTGAAAAAGCCAAGTATATATTAACTTTTTATCTAGATCCAGAAATAGTGAATGATTTGGGAACTAAAAATATTGAAGACGTCACTTTGTCCTATACCTTTTTTTCATCAGACTATTATGAACCATCTAAAAGTTAATAATAAAAGCCAATAATTAATCGTATGTCAGCAGAAAAAATAAAACATGATTACCATTTAGTTGACCCAAGTCCTTGGCCCATTTACGTATCGTTCTCATGTCTTTTCCTAGCAATAGGATGTATTTATTACATGCACGCCGGTGTTTCGTGGGCGATGTATGTGGGATTTGCTCTTTTAATTTATGGAGCATGTATGTGGTTTAGAGATGTTATCACAGAGTCTGTAGATCATGATTATCATACACCTGTTGTTAAAATTCATCATAGGTATGGAATGACACTTTTTATTGCGTCAGAGGTAATGTTTTTTGTTGCATGGTTTTGGGCATATTTTAATACAAGTTTATTTCCTACAGAGGCAATTGGAAATATTTGGCCACCAGCAGATATTCAAACATTTGATCCTTGGGATATTCCACTAATTAATACATTAATTTTATTATTATCAGGCACTACCTGTACATGGGCTCACCACGCTTTAGAAGAAGGTGATAAAAAAAGTTTTATACAAGGTTTGGCACTCACAGTTTTTTTAGGTTTTTGTTTTTCTTTACTTCAAGCTTATGAATATCATCATGCAAAATTCGATTTTGCTGGGAATATTTATGGTTCAGTATTCTATATGGCAACAGGCTTTCATGGGTTTCATGTTATTATAGGTACTATATTCTTAGCAGTGTGTTGGTGGAGAGCTAAAAATAATAAATATAAAGAAGGTGAATTTTTTGGTTTTGAAGCAGCTGCATGGTATTGGCATTTTGTTGATGTAGTTTGGCTATTTTTGTTTGCAGCAATTTATATCTGGGGCAGTTAATCATCAATCTTGCAAAATAAATTTTTATTCTCAGTTTTTGTATTTTTTTTCATATCAATATTTATAGCATTAGGCAGCTGGCAACTTGTAAGATTGGACTGGAAAAATGAATTATTAAATAAGATTGATGTTTCCTTAAAGAAAGAACCTGTTGATCTAATGACCAATGTTCCTGAAGACTATTTAAGGATTAAAACCAGTGGGATTATAGACTTTAATAAACAAATTTATTTATATAGCTTAAATGAAAAAGGTGCACCAGGATTTAATGTTGTTAACCCAATTATTATTAATAATGAAAATTTTTTACTAAATAGAGGATGGATACCTTTTGAAAAAAAAAATGATAAAGAAATTGATATTTTCGATCATAAAATTATTTTAGGAACATTGAGAAAACAAACACAAGCTAGTAAATTTAAGCCGGCAAATGATGTTAAAGATAATTATTGGTTTACTTTAGATAGAAGCGATATTTTTAGTTTTACAAACAAAAATTTTTCACCATTTATAATTTATTTAAACAATAATTTAGAATTACCAAAGCCAAAAGTTATTACAGTAAATATTCCAAATAGCCATAAAAAGTATGCTATTACTTGGTTTTCTTTGGCATTATCAATTTTTTTCTTTTATTTATATGTTAGAAAAAATAAATTTTAGTTTTTTTTAAGTTTATAAATAATTACTAATTATTCTAAAAATATTATTTATAT
>JAOIYV010000012.1 GCA_028226735.1 Candidatus Pelagibacter sp. | reverse complement strand
AGATTGTTTTCCCAATCCTTTTTTGATAATAAAAAACTAATAATTATTTCGAGAGTAAGTGAAAAAATTATTGATACAGTAGAGGAAATAATTGAAAAAAAAATAACAGATGTTGTTATAATACTTTTATCAAACAACTTAGATAAAAAATCAAAATTAAGAAGTTTGTTCGAGAAAAATAAAGAATTAATTTGTATTCCTTTTTATGAAGATAATAGTCAAACTTTAGCATCAATAACAGGCAATTTTTTTAGAGAGAAAAAAATACCTGTATCAGCTCAAACAATAAATTTATTAGTAGATAGGGCTAGAGGTGACAGACTAAATCTAGATGGTGAATTAAAAAAAATTGAAAGCTTTATTTACTCAAGAAAAAAAATTGTTATTGAGGATATTTTAAAACTCACGAATTTAGCAGAAAACTATAACATTTCAGAATTGGTAGATAACTGCCTAGCGAAGAATAAAAAAAAAACAGTTAAAATTTTAAACGAAAATAATTTTTCTATGGAAGATGCAATTATTATAATAAGAACATTTTTAAATAAATCAAAAAGACTACTAAAGCTACGTAAAGAATTTGAAAATAACAAAAATATTGATTTAGCAATTTCATCGTCTAAACCTTCAATATTTTGGAAAGACAAGGATATTGTGAGACAACAAATCCAAAAATGGACTAAAGATTCAGTGATTAAATTAATTCAAGATACTAATGATATCGAACTTTTGATAAAAAAAAATTCGACTAGTTCAATAAATATTTTATCAGATTTTATTATTGAACAAGCAACAGCTTCTAATAATTTGATTTAATTATTTCTATTATTTTATTCAATTGATCCACATCTTTATATTCAATGGATATGGAGCCAGTATTATTTCTTTTATTTTTAATTGAAACATTTAATCCAATTTTTTCAATTATTGAATTTTCAAGAGCTGTAAGATTTATATCTTTAGATGAAGTAAATGACTGCTTTTTTACCTTAAAAATTTTTACAAAGTTTTCTGCTTGCCTAACTGAAAGGTTTTTTTCCACAATTTTTTTTGCAACAAATAAGGCATTTTCTAATCCTACTAAGATTTTTGCATGCCCAGGGGTTATTGCTTTTGATTCGACTAAGTTTAAAACTTCTTCTGGTAAAGTTAATAACCTTAAATAGTTTGTTATATGACTTCTGCTTTTCCCAATAAATTTGGCAACTTTTTCTTGATCATAAGAAAAATCTTTAATTAAACGTTGATATCCTTGCGCTTCTTCAATAGCATTTAAATCATTTCTTTGAACATTTTCCACAATAGCAAATTCTAGAGATTTCAAATCATCTGCTTCAGTTATAACTACTGGGACGTCATGTAGACCTGCTTTTTGTGCTGCAAGCCACCTTCTTTCACCAGCAATTATTTCATATTTAGATTTATCATCTTCAGATTTTCTGACAATAATTGGCTGAACTATTCCTCTTTCTTTTATTGAATTCGTTAAATCCTCTAAATCTTTTTCATCAAAAATTTTTCTAGGTTGGAATTTGTTACTAAGTAAATCACTAACTAATAATTTGTTAATATTTGGTGTTAATTTTGTTTCTCCTATTAAAGAAGATAATCCTCTCCCCAACCCCTTTTTGATTTTATTTGAATCCATTATGCAGCACTCCCAATTTTATGTTCTTGGCTGATAAATTCGTCAGTAAAATTAAAATAAGATTTACTTCCTGGACATGTTTTGTCATAAATTAGAACTGGCATTCCATGCGATGGTGCTTCTGATAATCTTACGTTTCTAGGAATTACAGTAGAATAAACTTTATCGGTAAAATAGTCTCTAGCTTCTTTTTCTACTTGAGAAGATAATTTATTTCTTTTATCGTACATAGTTAAAAGAATTCCTCTTATTTTTAATTTGGGGTTGAGATTTGCTTTTACTCTTTCTATTGTTTTCATTAATTGAGTTAGTCCCTCTAATGCAAAAAACTCAGTTTGTAGTGGTACCAAAAGTGAGTCTGATGATACTAGGGCTATAACCGTTAATAAGCTTAGTGATGGTGGGCAATCAATGAGAATATAGTCATATGAGCTGCTAGAATCGTTTAAATACGAGGCTAATTTAACCTTCATTATGAATGCTCTTTTGCTGTCGCCAGCCGTTTCAACTTCTAATCCTGATAAATCAACGTTTGAAGGTACAATATCTAAATTTTTAAATTTTGTTTTCTTAATTACATCTGAAATTTTTCTTGTTCCATTTAGTACACCATAAATAGATTCAGTTGAATCTTCTAAATTTGACAGACCAAGTCCAGTGGTTGCATTTCCCTGTGGATCTAGGTCAATAACAAGAATCTTTTTTTCTTGCTGTGCTAAACCAGCAGCAAGATTAATTACTGTTGTTGTTTTCCCGACTCCACCTTTTTGATTTATCACGGAAATAATTTGCATTCTAATTTTTTTTTTTTATATTTTTTATATTTAACAAAAAAGAATCCTCACTTGTGATGCTTTTTTTTTCCTCAAATTCTAATTCCCAATTATTTAATGTTTCATTTAAAGTTTCTTTTCCACTTTTTCCCATAAATAAAATTAAATTTTTAAAATTATTAAAATTTTCGTAAACCAAATTTAAAACAACCGGCATCGGTTTAAAAGCTCTTGCCATTATAGTCCCTGAATTTAATTCTTTTACATTAAAGATATCTTTTTGATCCACTTCTGTATTCAAATTGAGTTTTCTTGATACCTCTCTTAAAAAAAAACTTTTATGATGGCTTTTTTCAAATAGTTTAATTTTGATGTCTTTTTTCATATTTTTTAGCATTATTGCAATCACTATACCCGGAAACCCTCCACCTGAACCCATATCATAGGTTGTATTGTTATTTAAATCAACAAAATCAATTATTTGAGCTGAATCAATAATATGTCTGGTTCTTATTATGTCTTTTTCCGCATTTTCTCTACTAATTATATTAAATTCTTTATTTTTATCCTCTATCATAGAGATAAATTTTTCGAAGTCCAAACACGTTTCACGTGAAACTTTTAATGTATCAAATATCGAGTATTTTTTTAAAATATCATCCATTAAGCTGAATGCTTAATAGACTTTCTTTTCACGTGTGACAACAAAATATAAACTGCTGCGGGTGTAATTCCATCAATTCTAAGAGCTTGACCCATTGTTTTTGGCTTAATTTCCTTAAACTTAGCTTTAACTTCATTAGAAAGTCCAGAAAGATTATCATAATTGACTTTTTCAGGAATTATCAAATTTTCATCTCTTTTAAAGGCTAAAATATCAGCTTTTTGTTTTTTTAAATAACCTCTATAATGAGCATTTATTTCAATCTGTTCGTCAATTTTATCATCATAAAAAGGTATATCTGGCCAAATTTTTCTTATTTTTTTCATATCAACATCTTTTTGGGTTAATATTTCTATAGATTTCCTCAAAACGCCGTCTTTGGCTATTTTAATGCCGTAATTAGAAATTTTATTTGGCGAAATCTCTAAATCAGACATTATTTTTGATATTTTCTTTATTTTTAAAACTTTATCTAAAAATATATCTTTTCTGTTTTTGCTTATCAATCCAATATCGATACCTTTTTGTGTTAATCTTTGGTCAGCATTATCAGCTCTCAAACTCAGTCTGTACTCCGCCCTAGAAGTAAACATTCGATATGGCTCAGCAACTCCTTTAGTAACTAAATCGTCAATCATTACGCCGATGTAAGCCTCTGATCTATCCAAAATAAATGGTTCTTTTTTCTTAAAAGAAAGAGAAGCGTTTATGCCTGCTATCAAACCTTGTGCTGCAGCTTCTTCGTATCCAGTAGTTCCATTTATTTGTCCAGCGAGATAAAAACCTTTTATTTTTTTTGTTTCAAGTGTTAAAAAGAGCTCTCTAGGATCAATATAGTCATATTCAATAGCATATCCAGGTCGAATTATTTTAACATTTTCTAAACCACTGATATTGTTGCATATTTCTTGCTGAATCTCTCTTGGTAATGAGGTTGATATACCATTAGGGTAAATTGTATCATCATTTAGCCCTTCTGGCTCCAAAAATATCTGATGTCTTCCTTTATCGGTAAACTTAACTACTTTGTCCTCTATAGAAGGACAATATCTTGGTCCTACACCTTCTATACTTCCTGAGTACATTGCGCTGAGCTTTAAATTTTTTTTTATTATTTTATGAACCCTTTCATTTGTATATGTCATCCTGCACGACACCTGTTTATTTAAATTTCTTTTTGTTAGGAAAGAAAAAAAATAGGGATCATCATCTGCATACTGCTCTTCTAAATTTTTAAACTTAATAGTCTTTGCATCTAAGCGAGGAGGAGTACCAGTCTTAAGTCTTCCAATTTTGAATTCATATTTTTGCAACTGTTCGCTTAAACCCGTTGAGGGTTTTTCATCAAATCTTCCGGCAGGTATCTTTTCATCACCAATATGTATCAGTCCATTTAAAAACGTGCCAGTTGTCAATATTACCTTGCTACATGAAATCTTTTTACCAGATTTAGTTTCAAAACCACTTATACTATTTTTAGTAAAAATAAAATGAGTAACAGGATCTGAAAAAATCTTTAAATTACAATGATTTACAAGTTTTTTTTGCATAAATTTGCGATATAAAAATCTATCTGATTGAGTTCTAGGTCCTTGTACTGCTGGTCCTCTACTTCTATTTAACAACCTGAATTGAATTCCTGACTTGTCCGCAACTTCTCCCATTACACCATCTAAAGCATCTATTTCACGCACCAAGTGTCCTTTCCCAAGTCCACCTATTGCAGGGTTGCAAGACATTTCACCGATAGTTTCTTTTTTGTGCGTAAACAATGCGGTACTGACACCAAGACGTGCAGAAGCTGATGCTGCTTCACAACCAGCATGACCTCCACCGATAACCACTACATCAAATGACAAATCATTTTTCATAATTTAAATTTATAACTCGTACAAATATTTACAAGTAGACAGTTTTCTTTCTAAGTTATTTATTATTTAACTAGAAGTTAATAAATAATCAAAAAGAGGTTAAATAAGCCACATTTATCAACAAAAGAGCAACAAAAAAGGATAAAAAAGCCCTTAAATTCAACTTTATTTACCTATACAAAAATCGTTGAAAATACTACCTAATATCTCTTCAACATCTACTTTTCCAACAATCATACCGAGATGCCTTGTTGCTAATCGCAAATCTTCGGCAGCTTTATCAAAGTCTTCTATTTCACTTTTTTTTTCAAAATTTACTAAACACTCTAAACTTTGCTCGAGATGGTTCCGATGTCTTGCGCGTGTAATTAATATATCGTCGCTTGTAATAAATTTATTTTTTAATTTATTTTTTATCTTTAAAATCAATTCGTCTAAGTTTAAATTTTCTTTTACAGAAATTAAAATATGGTCATAGTTCTTCAACTCTGGAATTAATGAATTGCCTATAAGATCAGATTTATTAACTACTAAAATTGCATTATCGTCCATTAAATAGTTCAAAAACCCTTTAAAATCAACACTTCCAGCCTCAACAACTATAATCTTTAGATCTGCGTTTTCAGCCTTATCTAGGGCTAACTTAATTCCTTTTTTTTCAATTTCGTTTTTTGACTCTCTGATGCCAGCTGTGTCTGAAACTACAACCGGGAACCCATCAATATTTAAGTGTGTTTCTATAACGTCTCTTGTTGTGCCAGCTATTTCAGAAACTATTGCTACGTCTCTGTTTGACATATGATTTAGTAAACTTGATTTTCCAGCGTTAGTAGGTCCAATTATTGCAATCTTAAATCCCTCTCTAATTCTTTCTCCAACTTTTTGATCTTCTAAAATTTTTTTTATATTTAATAAAACCTCATTAGAAGTTTTTTTGATTTTAAATAAAATATCTTTTGGCAAATCTTCATCTGGAAAATCTATTTTAGCCTCAATATGTGATAAAATTTTTAGAAGTTCCTCTCGTAAACTATTAAATTTCTCCGCAGATTTACCATTCATAATTTTAATTGCTTGTTGTCTTTGAATCTCAGTTTCTGATGAAATTAAATCAGCTATGCTCTCAGCTCTTAATAAATTTATTTTTCCATTCTGGAATGCAAGCCGCGTGAACTCACCGGGCTCTGCTAAACGGCAATTCTCTATTTTGGAAATAGTGGCATGCAGAGCTTCTACAACTGCTTTACTGCCATGTATGTGAAATTCGGCCATATCCTCGCCTGTGTAGCTCTCAGGGCCAGGAAACCATAAAACAATCCCTTCATCAATTAGCTCAGAAGTGTTGATATAGTTGATTTTTCTAAGTGTAGCAACTCTTGGTTTGGGCAAATCTTTATCCGTTAATAGTTTTAATACCTTCGAAGTTTCTTTGCCAGAAATTCTCACTATAGCAACTCCTGAGATTCCTGGACCTGAAGATAAAGCATATATTGTCATATAAATATTATAGCTTAGAATTTACACGTCTGTAAAACTCTAATTACTTAAAATTACCTTGTGCTTACTTTAATACTAGCTTTGCTTACTTTATTTATTTTTTAATTTGATATAAGATTTTTGATAATTGAAAAGGGTAAAAAACAATTACAATGATAATCTGGTTAGCATCGTATCCGAAGAGCGGTAATACCTGGCTTAGAGCATTTATAAATAAACTTTTTCTCCAGGAAAATTTTAATTTAAATTCCATGGGTAGATTGATACCCCAGTTTCCAAAAAAAAATGATTATCAAGGGCTTTTAAATTTTTCTAGCCTAACTGAAATTCTAAAAAATTCTATAAGAGCTCAAGAAATTTTGAATAAAAATAACAAAAATCGATTTCTTAAAACCCACAGTCTTCTTTATAATATTGGTGATGATTATTTCACAAACTCCAAAAATACTCTTGGCGCGATTTATATTGTGCGAGATCCAAGAAATGTTTTTATATCTGCAAACTATCATTTTTCTCACAAAAATTTCGAAGAAACGGAAAAATATTTTTTTGATGAATATCACACAATCGGTGATATTTTTTTAAGTGAAGAGGAGGGGGGTGAAAATGTGCCTCTTAGAGTTATGATTGGATCTTGGCAAACTCATTATAATAGCTGGAAGAGAATGAATAAAAATTTTTTATTAATTAAATATGAAAATTTATTGTTTAATCCAAAAATTGAATTTTTAAAAATTGGCAACTATTTGAATAATTTATTCAAGACCAGCTTTACCACTGAACAAATAATTGAATCGATGAATTATACTAAATTTGAAAATTTAAAAAAGAAAGAAAAAACAAACATGTTTGTAGAAAATCCGATTAATAAACAACTTGAAAATAAAGAATTTTTTCGATCTGGGCCAAACACAAACTGGGAAAAAAAATTACCAAAAAAAATAGTAACAAGAATAGAAAAAACTTTTGAAAAAGAGATGACAGAATTAGGATATTTATAATTGTCTATGCAGGCTTATTCATTGAATTAAAAAACTCTGCATTACTTTTTGTATCTTTTAATTTTGAATTTATAAATTCAATTGCGTCCATTGTTCCCATTGGAGCAATTATTCTTCTAAGAACGTTCATTTTTTGAAGGTCGTTTTTATCAAATAAAAGTTCTTCTCTTCTCGTTCCAGATTTTGTTATATCAATTGCTGGGTAAATTCTTTTTTCTGCAATTTTTCTATCAAGAATTGTTTCGCTATTACCTGTGCCTTTAAATTCCTCAAAGATAACCTCGTCCATTCTACTTCCAGTATCTATCAAAGCTGTTGAAATAATAGTTAATGATCCACCTTCTTCGATATTTCTTGCTGCCCCAAAAAATCTTTTGGGTCTTTGCAAAGCATTTGCATCAACACCTCCTGTTAAAACTTTTCCTGAACTTGGAATTACTGCGTTGTAAGCTCTTCCCAATCTTGTGATTGAATCTAAAAGAATTATAACATCTTTTTTATGTTCAGTAAGTCTTTTGGCTTTTTCTATTACCATTTCTGCAACCGCAACGTGGCGTGTTGCTGGTTCATCAAATGTTGAACTTATCACTTCTCCCTTAACTGTTCTTTGCATGTCTGTTACTTCTTCTGGTCTTTCGTCTATTAATAGGACCATTAAATAACATTCGGGATAATTTTTTGCTATGGAGTTCGCTATACTTTGTAAAATCATGGTCTTGCCTGCTTTGGGAGGTGAGATAATAATAGATCTTTGACCTTTTCCTATTGGGCTAACTAGATCTATGAGTCTTGGCGTTAGATCCGGTTTTTTTTCTATTTTAGTTGTCTCGACTTCCATTACCAATTGCTTATTTGGATAAAGCGGAGTCAGGTTATCAAAAGCAATTTTGTGTCGAGATTTTTCTGGTTCCTCAAAATTTATTTTACTAACTTGTAATAATGCAAAATATCTTTCACCTTCTTTTGGAGCTCTCACAGGACCCTCAACTGTATCTCCTGTTCTTAAACCAAATTTTCTTATTTGACTTGGGCTTACATAAATATCATCAGGTCCAGGCAAATAGTTTGATTCCATTGCTCTCAAAAAACCAAATCCATCTTGAAGTAGTTGCAATACTCCAGCCCCAGTTATTTCTTCTTTTTCAGCAACTTTTTTTAATATAGCAAATAGAATTTCTTGTTTTCTTAATGTGCTTGCATTTTCGATTCCAAGCTCTTCTGCTTGTGTAATTAGTTGCTCTGACGATTTTAGTTTAAGTTCCTGTATATTCATGAATGGGAGGGGTTGTTAAGATTTGTACTATAAAATTAATATATATACTCTTGTGGGTATTACAAGTCTAGATAGGCTTAAAAACAACAATAAAAACAATCAAAATAAGCAATATTGTTGGTACTTCATTAATTATTCTAAAAAACCTTGACGATTTAGTATTCTGATCAGTTGCAAACATTCTTACACATTTGCCTAAATAAAAATGGTAATGAGTTAATAGTAAAACTAAAATTCCCTTCAATATAACCCAGGGCTCATAAAAAACTTGTACACCAAGACTTGCAATTAATAAAAACCCAAAAATCCAAGTCAAAATCATTGCAGGCATCATAATATAATTAAATAATCTTCTTTCCATAACTTTAAAAATTTCAGAAGTTTTTTTTTGATCAATATTTTCGGTGTGGTAAACAAATATTCTTGGTAAATACAATAAACCAGCCATCCAAGATATAACAGCAATTAAATGTAGGCTTTTAAATAATAAATAAGTGTTCATTTTATTTTATAACCAAATAATCTTTGACCAATTTTTCAAATAAATTAATGTGATTTTCATTATCATTTAAGCATGGCACATAATCAAAATTTATTCCTCCATTTTTTATAAAACTTTCTCTTCCTTGAATATTTAATTCTTCAAGAGTTTCTACACAGTCAGAAGAAAATCCTGGACTTATCATCAATATATTTTTTTTTCCTTTTTTGGGTAGGGCCTCAAGAGTTTTATCTGTATAAGGTTTGAGCCATTCTCTTGGCCCAAATCTTGATTGAAATGTAGTTTCAATTAAAACATCTTGAAATTTTTCTTTCATTAGCCTTGTAGTTTTTTGGCAGTAACATTGATATGGATCACCTTTGTCAAAATATTCTTTTGGTATTCCATGATAAGAGGCAATTATTAAATCTGGCTCCCATTTGATTTCTGACATCTTTTTTTTAATACTATTAACTAAAGCATCAATATAAAGTGGCTCGCTTTCGTAGTGAGGAATGATTTGGAGACTTGGTTGCCACCTCATCTTCATTAAATTTCTATAAACTTCATCACAGACAGTAGCCGTTGTTGCTGCTGCGTACTGAGGATATAACGGCAAAACTATAATGTTTTCACAGCCAATATCTTTTAATAATATTAATTTACTTTTTATGCTTGGGTTACCGTACCTCATTGCAAAATCTACAATTACATTCGTGTTGCTTATTTTTTCACTCAGTTTTTTAGTTTGAAGTTTTGTGTAATGCCTTAGGGGTGACTCATTTGTTTCCTTCATCCAAATTTGTTTATAAGCATTGGCACTTTTGGAGGGTCGAAATGTCAAGATGAAGCAATTAAGTATAATTTGCCAAAGAATTGGGTTTACTTCTATTACTCTTCTATCTGAAAGAAATTCTTTTAAATATTTTCTTACATCCCACCAATTTGTAGAATCAGGAGTTCCAAGGTTAACCAGCAAAACTCCTGTTTTACCATATTTAATTATCGGGTGCTGATTTATAATATTATTTTTCATTTAATAGTCTTTTACCATCTTAACCAAATAATCAACCATGTCAGGACTAGTTTCAGGCAGAACTCCATGCCCTAAATTAAAAATATAAGGATGATCTTTAAAAATATTTAAATATTTTAAGGTGTGTTTTTTTAAATTTTCTGTGTCCGTCAACAGAATTTTTGGATCAAGTCCACCTTGGATGGGTATATTGAGTTCTTTACATATAGAATTAGGGTTTATATTATAATCTATATTAACTGCATCAGGTTTAACGATATCACAATAATTTTTATAATTTTTTACTCCTCTTGGAAAACAAATAACTGGTATTTTTAATGACTTTACATAATTTACTAAATTTAAAGTTGGAATGTAAACGTAATTTGGTAGATCTTTTTCATCAAGGAGGCCAGCCCAACTATCAAAAATTTGGATTATGGTTGCGCCGTTTTGAATTTGTTGATCAACATGTAATTTTAAAAATTTTTCTAATATTATTAAAATTCTATTTATTAAAAACTCATCTTTAAAAAAATCTTTAATTAATTTTTTTTTTGGAGAAGTCTTATTAATCATATAAACAAGTAATGTCCAAGGTGCCCCGACAAAACCTATCAAATTTTTATCTTTAATTAAATTATTTTCACTTACTGTCTTGATAGATTTATAAACTGGATATAATCTTTCTATAAAATCAATTTCATCAACTTTAGACATTTCATTTAGATTTAATGGTCCTAGTTGTGGGCCTAAATTTTTTTTAAATTCTACTTTTTGATTTAATCCAAAAGGTAACATTAAAATATCAGAAAAAATTATTGCAGCGTCCAAATCAAATCTTTTTAAAGGTTGTAAGGTAATTTCTGATGATAAGTTTTTGTTTAAACACAGCCTAATAAAATCAGGATTTGATTTCCTAATTTCCCTAAACTCTGGAAGATATCTCCCTGCCTGTCTCATTAACCATATAGGTGTACTAGTTGTTTCTTTATTAATTAGAGTTTTATAAATAGGTGTCATATTAATAAGTAAATATTTAAATATAGTATTAGTTATATAGTATATGAATAACGGTAATTAATAGTTTTCAACTATTTATACAATATTTGTTAACAATTAATATTTTATAGAATTGAAGCATTTTGACCAAAATGAAGCTTTATTTAATATTATTAATTAAAATGTATACTAATAATTAACATGTTTAATAATGTTTATAAAACCATTGTTTTACAAAGAAAAATTGCAAATATAATAATTATATAAAGTGATAAAAATAATACTTAATTATCAACGTTTTATTTATGAGTAATACATATCAAATATATCTAATATCAGATTCAACAGGTGAAACATTAGATAGAGTGTTTTTGGCAATAAAAGCACAATTCAAAAATATCGAATATGATGTTAAATCTTATTTTTTTACAAGAACTGAGAACCAGGTAATTAAAATACTTGATGAAGTAAAAAAGAATAAAAACCCTATAATTTTATATACCATTGTTGATAATAGCCTTGCAAAATATTTGGCCAATAAGAGTGGTGAAAAAAAAATTCCTTGTTTTGGTGTTTTGGGAAATTTAATATTAAGTTTTTCAAAACTATTAAATCAACAAGCCTCACATGTACCAAGTGGACAACACGCACTTAACGAAGAATATTATGAAAGAATAGAAGCCATCCAATTTACAATGAATCATGATGATGGAAATCTTGTTGATGAATTAGACAAATCGGATTTAATATTATTAGGTGTAAGCAGAACAAGCAAAACTCCCACGTCAATCTATCTCGCGAACAAAGGCTTTAAAACTTCAAACATTCCATTAATTAATGAAAAATCAATACCCGTAAGTTTAAAAGAAAATCCAAAAATGGCATGTGTTGTTGGGTTAACAACAGAAGCGGAAAGGTTAGTTGATATTAGAAAAAATAGAATGATGACCCTCAAAGAAAAAGAAAACACAAATTACACAGATATTCAAAAAATTAAAGAAGAGGTGGAGCAAGCAAAAAAAACGTTCATTAAATATAAATGGCCAACAATTGATGTCACGAGAAAGTCTGTTGAAGAGGTAGCAGCGTCAATAATTAAAATTCACGAAATATATAAAAATAATGCCTGACTATATAATACTTGCTTCAAAAAGCGGTGTAAGAAAAAAAATCTTAGAAGAGAACAAAATTCAATGTGCTGTTGAGCCCTCTAATATTGATGAAGATAGTATCAAAGAGAGTTTACTAAAACAAAAAGCAACCCCAGAAATTATTTCAAAGAATCTCGCAGAATTAAAAGCAAACAAGGTAAGTCAAAAAAGAACGGGAGAGCTTGTCCTGGGTGCAGACAGCGTAATTGATTTAAATGGTAGAATAATTTCAAAACCAACCAATAGAGAAGAAGCTTTGGAAATACTTAGGAGCCTAAATGGTAAAACACATTATTTGATCAGTTCAGTTTGTATATCACAAAATGGATCAATGATATGGAATTTTTCAGATAAAGCATCTTTGACCATGAAACAAATGAGTGAAGAAGAGCTAAAAGCTTATTTAGAAAAAATAAGTGATGAGATGTTGTATGCTTATAATGTTTATCAGATTGAGGGTGAGGGCAGATTTTTATTTTCCAACATAGAAGGAGACAAAGATACAATAATGGGACTACCAATTAAAAAGATTAAACAATATTTAAATAATTACAAATAATAACAGAATTTTATATGAGAAAATATTTGGTCATTGGAAATCCTATTGAGCACTCTTTGTCACCAAAATTACACAACTATTGGATTAAAAATAATAACATTAATGCTATCTATGAAAAACAGAAATTAGAAAAAGATGAAATTGAAAGTTTAATTTTAAAAGTTAAAGAAAAAAAATTACATGGGATTAATATTACCGTTCCTTTTAAAAAAGCAGTTATACCATTTTTAGATAAATTAAGTTTGGAAGCAGAAAAAACCCAATCAGTTAATACCATTTATTTATATAATAATAAAATAATTGGACACAACACTGATATTGATGGATTTGAATTTGTTTTAAAAAATTTAAAATTTAATTTAAATAAAAAAAAAGTATTTATATTGGGTGCTGGTGGAGTTGTGCCCTCAATAATTTTCGCCCTTAATAAAATGAATGTATCTTTGATCACAATAAGCAACAGAACAAGAGATAAAGCCAATGATATGAAAAATTTGTTTAAAGATTTAAATGTTGTTGATTGGGGTAATGTTCCTGAGTTTGATATGATTATTAATGCAACAAGTATAGGCTTAAATAAAGATGATAAAATAAATTTAGATTTAACTAAAATTGGTAAAAATAAATTTTTTTATGACGTAATTTATAACCCCAAAGAAACTAATTTTTTAAAAACAGGTAAAACATTGGGAAATAGAGTGGAGAATGGAAAAATGATGTTTATTTATCAAGCATCCGCTTCATTTAAAATTTGGCATGAAGTCGAGCCAGAAGTCAACAAAGAAGTAATTAAACTTTTGGATAGATGATAAAAATCGGAATTATAGGGGATATTGGATCAGGAAAAAGTTATGTAGCCCAAAGCTTTGGTTATCCAGTGTTTAATGCTGATTTAGAAGTTAGCAAATTGTATAAAAAAGATAAAAAAATTTTTAATAAATTAAAAAAAGCTTTACCAGATTATATTTACTCATTTCCAATAAATAAAAATGAAATTACTCACGCAATTTTATCAAAAAAATCAAATCTAAAAAAAATTATTAAAATAGTACACCAAGAAGTGAGAAAAAAAATGATTATGTTTTT
>JAOIYV010000011.1:17500-25465 GCA_028226735.1 Candidatus Pelagibacter sp. | reverse complement strand
TTTATTAGAAAATTTTATGGGCCACCCAAATCTGTGATTAATCAATTTTGAGTAATTCGATCTTATTGTAAAAGCTGCTATCTTTTTGTTTCTTGCCATTGCTTCATATCCTAGGGTTGAAGATATAAAAACAATTATCTTAGATGAATTGATAAATTTATAAGAAGAATAAGAGTTTGTTTTTTCTAGAAATTTCCAGTCATTATTTGGGATTAATTTTTTATAAAAATTTAATTCATTTTGTGCATTAGATCTCCCACAGATAACAAATTTTATTTTATTTTTTTTACAATAATTATATAAAAAAGGTATTAATAATTTTTCTGCTTTAAAAAAATTGTTAAACTCCTTATCTGAATTAAATTGATTTTTGTCTTTATATTCTGATATGAAAAGGAGTTGATTATTTTCTTTTTTTTTTTTAAAAATAAGTGAATTATTTCTAAATGAGCCAATTTCAACTGGGTTGCAATCTAAAAATTTTTTATACAGTAAACCAATGCTTTTGTTGAATACAAAAAGTTTATCTATCCTAAATTTTTTTTTTGGATTTTTAATTTTTTTTACAATATTAAAAATGTCTTTTTTATAGCCTCTATATCCATTTTGAATTGAAATAACTTTTGAATTAGGTAAAAAAAATTTTAATTGGTATAATTTAGGGTCGTTGTCCAATAAAGAAAAAATATATTTAGGCTTAACTTCTTTTAATAATAAAATAATATAACTTTCAAAATATTTCCAATTAAAGCCATCAAGAATAATACTCTTAATAAAAATTTTCCAAACTAAGGTTTCTCTTCTGCATCTTAGAATAAAAATTGAATTTTTATTAAAATATTTGACTAAGCTCTCTGAACGCAAACTATCATAAATAACTATATTTTTTCTTGGCGGTGTATTAAAGTGCCACTCCGAATTAACAATAAAATTTAAGGTATTAAATATTTTTAAAAGCATTATTTATGATTAAACTATATTATTTTTCTACAACTTGTAGTATAGAACTCAAATTAAAAAAATAAATATGCTTAATTATAATAAAAACATCTTTAAAAATAAAACAATATTAATTACAGGAGGAACAGGAACTCTTGGAAGAAATTTTATTGATTATGTCACTAAAAATTTACCTTTTAAAAAAATAATAATCTTTTCAAGAGATGAGCAAAAACACTTTAAACTTCAGTCTATCTTTTTGGATAAAAGGATAAGATTTTTTATTGGAGATATAAGAGATTATGACAGGCTTGATTTTGCTATGAAGGATGTGGACTTTGTTTTACACTCTGCAGCACTTAAACATGTTGGGCTTTCAGAATACAATCCAATGGAGTGTATAAAAACTAATGTTTTTGGAACTGAAAATGTTGTAAGAGCATCAATAAATAATTCTGTTTCACATGCTTTGTTAGTATCATCAGATAAGGCTGTAAGCCCAGTGAACCTATATGGTTCAACTAAATTAATGGCAGAAAAGATTTTTATTAATGCAAATAATCTAATTGGTAAAAGAGATTTAAGATTTTCTGTTTCAAGATATGGTAATGTGGCAGGATCAGAAGGATCCGTTCTACAAACTTTTAATAAATTGATTACATCTGGTCAAACCAATCTACCAATTACCGATCCTAAAATGACAAGATTTTGGGTTGATATTGAGCAATGTGTAGGATTTGTTATGGGTTGTTTTTCAAGAATGCAAGGAGGGGAAATTTATATTCCTAAAATTCCTTCAATCAAAATAACTGATCTAGCAAAAGCGTTCGGCTGCAAATATACAGTTAAAGGTTTAAAGAATATGGAAAAAATAGATGAGCTAATGTTTAATGAGGAAGAGGCTAGAAATATTGTTGAATTTTCAAAATTTTTTTTAATAAAACCAAAATTAGAACACTACACAGGTATAATCACAGGCAAATATAAAAATATATCAGAAAAAATTGTATCTAGTGAATATCGAATAACCTCAATGAATGAAAAAGGGAAAAAACTCAAAACCTATTATAATTTTTCATCAAAAAATAATTATTTTTTAAGTGTGGATGAAATTAAAAAACAAAACAAATCAATATCAAGCAGAATAGCTGCGAAAAAATTTATATTTCTTTGATGAGAGTAGGTTGCATTGTCCAAGCCAGGCAAACCTCAAAAAGACTGCCTAATAAGATATTAAAAAAAATTGAAAATAAAACAATAATTGAACATATCTATAAAAGATTAAAAAAAATTAAAAAAGTAGATAAAATAATATTTGCAATTCCTAAAAATTCAAAAAATTTTAAACTAAAAAACTTGCTAATAAAAAATAAGATTAATCATTATTCGGGCAGTGAAAAGAATGTTCTGAAAAGATATTTTGAAACAGCTAAAGCAAACAAGATTGATATTATAATGCGTATTACAAGTGATTGCCCCTTAATAGATCCTATTTTGTGTTCAAATATGTTAAGTCAATTTCTAAAGCTTAAAATTGATTATATGTCCAATATACTTACAAGATCATTTCCTCAAGGATTAGATTGTGAAATTTTTACATTTAGTGCCCTAGAAAAATCTGTAAAATTAGTAAAAGATAATTTTGAAAAAGAGCATGTAACTCCATTTATGAAAAGGTCTAATATTTTCAAAAAAAAAAATTATCTAAACAAATTAGGCTATATGAATGATCAAAGATGGACACTTGATTATAAAGAAGATCTAGAGATGATTAAAATAATACTAAAAAATAAAAAACTTAAAAAAGAAGTTAAATGGATTAAAATTTATAATTTTTATAAAAAATTTTTTTATGATAAACCTTATATAAATCAAAAATATACCAATGTTAACTAAATTCTACGGGCATCAAAAAATTTTTAAAGATGATATTAATGAAGTGATAAAATCATTAAATTATGACTTTATAACAAATGGAAAATATTTAGATTTATTTGAAAAAAAGATATCAAATAAATTTAATTGTAAATACGCAATAGTTTGTAACAGTGGTACTAGCGCACTATATCTTGCATTGAGATCACTTAATTTAACTAAAAAAGATTATGTAATAATTCCTTCGATAAATTTTTTAGCCTCTGCAAACGTTATAAAGTTAATTGAATCTAAAATAATATTTTGTGATGTTGACCCAACCAACGGTTTAGTTACACCTAAAATTTTAAATGAAGTAATTTTAAAAGCCAACAAAAAAAATATTTTTCCCAAAGTTTTTATTCCTCAATTCCATGCTGGGCAATGTGAAGATCAAAAAGAAATATTTAAAATTGCCAAAAAAAATAAAATTTTAATTGTTGAAGATGCATGTCACGCTTTAGGAAGTGCTTATAAAAACTCAGCCAAAGAAATGATTGGTTCTTGCAAGTATGCAAACATATCCACATTTTCTTTTCACCCAGTTAAGAATATTACCTCTGGAGAAGGAGGTGTGGTCACTACTAATGATAAAAATTTATACAATAAAATTAAGATTCTTGTAAGTCATGGAATTATTAAAAATAAAAAAATTGGCTTTTCTTATAATATTAAAATACCTAGTTTTAATTTTAGATTAAGTGAATTAAATTGTGCTCTTGGGTATTCGCAGTTAAAAAAGTTAACAAACTTTAATAACATCAAAAAAAAACTATATCAGTATTATGTCGATAAGCTCAGTGGATTAAGTAAAATTAAAATTATTAAAAAAACTAAATATTGTGATCCACATTGGCATTTATTTATTATTTTAATAAATTTTAAGAATTTAAGTGAAAGGTCAAAACTGATGAAATATTTATCTAAAAACAATATTGGTTCTCAAATTCATTACAAACCAGTTTTTAAACAAGAGCTCTTTAAGAATGATTTAAAATTTAATATTAATGGCTCAGAAGAGTATTATAAAAAATGTTTATCTATTCCTTTTCACACAAATTTAACAAGAAAGGATATTGATTTTATAGTTAAAAAATTAAGAATTTATCTTAATACTTAGGTTCAAAAAAAAGTCAGAGTATTTAAAAACGTATAATGGGTTATAATTTGTTTGAGATTTAATTTATTTTGTATATAAAAATTGCTCACCAAAAAAATTAAAGCTAAAATTATGATTCGCAAACAAAAAAATTTTTTTTTCGAACTTAAAAAATTAATTAAAACTAAACCATATATTGCTATCATATTAGCACATGAATATTTTAGAAATTTATATCCAACAGATCCTAGTATTGCTTTTTCAATAAGCGACCCTTTTAAGAGAATTAATTCTGTTTTAAATAATTTAATTAATATTGCAAAACAATTTCAAAAAATTGGACACTATAATATTAATTTTGAAAAGAAAATTTATGGACAAAAATATAAAGGTAATACTAAAGACCTTAAATTGATAACTTCAAATCTTTATGGAAATTTATTTGAGATTTTCTCAAAAAAAGAAAACATAAAAGCAAAAAAACTTATTAAAGATCGGTTCAAAAATCTTAAATCAATAAATCACAACAGTTTTTTTAAAAATAAAAAAATAATTGACGTAGGATGTGGAAATGGAAGATTCACAAACGCCTTAAAAAGTTTGGGTGCAGCAGAAGCATATGGTGTTGATTATGGTATTAAACAAATAGCTTTAGCCAAAAAAAACTTTAAGAAAAAAAACTTAAATTATAAACGAGCGAATGTTTTAAAATTACCATTTAAAAAAAATAGCTTCGATTTTGTTTGGTGTAATGGAGTTATTCATCACACTAACAATTTTAAAAAAGGTTTAAGTGAACTTGTTAGAATCTGTAAAAAAGATGGTTATATATGGTTATATTTATATGGTACAGGAGGAATTTTTTGGAATGCAAGAAAGGAAATGAATAAGTTTATGAAATCTATTCCCGAGCTCTATTCGTCAGAAGTACTTAAATTAATTGGAATGCATACAAATAGATACGTATTTATGGATAGCTGGTATGTTCCAGTTGAGAAACATAACTCCCACAAAGAAGTTTACAAGATTCTTAAAGATTTAGGTGTTTCATCTATAGAAAAGTCAGTAAATACCCAAAAAAAAACTGATCTAGAATGGGGATTAAAAAAATTTTCTAATTCTTCAAAGGTCTGGGGTGAGGGTGAAATTAGACTTTTAATCAGAAAATAATAATATACACTTTCTCGATACATATTATTTAAAATGGTCAAATTTAGATTTCGAGAACAAGATCTCAGAGAAAAATGGTTGGGTAAAGAAAAACAATCCGTAAATGGAACTCAATTTTTATATATTAACGAAGAGCAAGAAAAAAAATTTTATGACCAAATGTTTCCTCATCAAGGAGACAAAGACAAATTTTTATCTTACAGAAATGAATGGTACAAAAGAGCAAAATTATTAGAACATGGTGATGCTCCTTTAGCTGTAACTATTGAATTAGTTTCTACTTGTAATTTGGCATGTACGATGTGCTATACAATAACTGATAAATTTCAAAATACTGTAGTTGGTGCTCAAAGAAAAATGCCATGGCAAATAGTTAAAAAAATTATTGATGAGGCTTCTGAAATTGGTGTTTCTTCATTAATGTTTAGCTGGAGAGGTGAAAGCACTCTTTATAGAGATAAGGACGAAGATGGTAACATAATAGACTTTGCAGATGTACTTAAATATGCAAGGTCAAAAAATATTTTGGAAATAACTTCACTTACCCATGGACAGCTGATTAATGAAAAAATGGCAAAAAAAATTGTAGAAGCAGAACCAAGCTGGATAAGTTTTTCTATTGATGGTTTAGATAAAACCTATAACGATATTAGAACGCCTCCAGACAAGATAAATAAAAATTATGATGCTTTTAAAAGAGTTATTCAATCAATTGGGTACATACTTAAATTTAGAAAAGAACTAGGTAAAACTAGACCACAAATAAGAACTAATACTATTTTTCCAGCAATTCAAGACGATCCTGAAAAATATAGATTGTTTATGGAAAAAAACGGTGTGGATATGATTACTGTAAATGAAATAAAAGATTTTAGACATCATAGATTAGATGACGATGACATTGATAATGACTATGCATGTCAATATCCCTTTCAAAGATTAACTATATCTGCCAATGGTGTCATAGTACCATGTACTGGAAGTTATAATGAAGAGGAAGGATTGGTAATTGGAAAAATTAAAGGGTCTGCTAAAAAAGTTATAAAAGATTACAAGGGAAATGTGGTAGACAATGATCTTGAGGGGTTTTCTCTTTATGAAGCTTGGCATTCAAAAAAATTAAATAGCATTAGAGATTTACATCGTTCTGGAAGAAGAAAAGAAATTGAACCCGGCTGTAGAAACTGTCATTATGGAGCTGTGTATAAAGGAGCTAAGAATATTCCAACTGAGTGGGACCCCGTAAAACAAAGATGGAAAATTCACGATCACTTAAGTGATAAAAGAGAATATAAAACTAGAGCTAAATAGTTAACTAGTTAATTTTTTAAATAAATTACTAATTTTTTTATCAGAAAGATTTATTTTTTTTAAGACTTTAATAGTTTTTTTTGGCTCAGCTCGAATAGCAATTTTTAACAAATCCATCCAATTAACATTATTTTTAGATCTGCTTCTTTCAATTAAATTAATTATTTTTGAGTAATTTTTTGCCATATTTATAGTATCTATAATCGATATTTTTAAACAAAATTAATTTATACACAACTAAAAAAATTCAAAAATCTTTGAGCAGATCGATTGAATTTATCAGGAACTCTTTTTGTTAATATATGACTTCCTACCTCAGCATTATTCCAATGATATAAACCTGTTAACAAGCCAAATAAATATCTGTAATCAATTTTAAGTTCAGACATTGGTTTAATAATTTTTTTGAAAGGTAGAATCTCGTATTTGTTTTTATTGCAATTAAAAATATATTTGCCAATAGACTTTTCATTAAAAGTTATATTAATTAATAAATAATAATCTTTCTTAACTTCACTTTTTCTTAATGCATTTTGGTAGGCTCTTTGTATAATTCTAAAAAAATTAATTTCTTTAGGGTCAATATTAATATCTTTTTCATAAGACATTTTATATTTTTTTATTTCTTTCTCTCTTTTTGAAAAATCCTTTTTAGTATAAGGATTTTTTCTGACATTTGTAATTTTTCTTTTATCTAGATCAATTAATCCTTTACCAGCATCAGCTAATATCACTGCTGTATTGTCATAGTTTTTAATTTCTATAGGATCAATAATTCCTCTATACTGGTTTAGTTTGTGAAGTTTTCCACCTAAAATATATTTACCAGCAAATGGTAAATGTAATTTAGCTTTAAAAAAATTTTTATATCTTAAATATCTTTTAATAAACTCGTCTTCCTTCAACTTAGCTTTTTTTTTCAAAATTTTTTTTTGATATTTAGTATCATAATAAGTTTGAGGATACGGTCCAGCCCCTGTATAACCTAAGGCTAAAAGATCAATTTTTCCTGGATAGTTATTTATAATTTTTTTCAAAGATTTGTTCTGTTTATTATTCCACATACAATCATTTAAATTTAAAAAAGAATTTACACCATCATTAACATACAATGATGAGTCAATATCTGACTCAGAACCTTCCATATTTGGAACTATATGTAGATTTGTTTGCCCAATCTTAAGGTGATCTACAGGGTCTGTCTTTATTCCATCTGATTTTGATTTAAACAAAAGATAATTTTTTTTTAAATTGGGAATTATTACTTTCACATCTCCATATTTTTTAAATAAGCTTTTTAAAAATATTGGATCATAATGGTCTGGATGTATGTGTGAAATATAAATAATATCAGGTTTTTTTATAATCTTTAAAGCATCTTTTATTTTGGGAAAATGAAACCAACTACCGTCGTATATCCCATCAGTAAACCATGGGTCACACAGTATTCTTAAATTTTTTGTTTCAATTTCCACACATGCGGAATAAATGTATCTTATTTTCATATATTTAAGATTTTTTAATTAAATATA
>JAOIYV010000011.1:0-12500 GCA_028226735.1 Candidatus Pelagibacter sp. | reverse complement strand
GGTAGAACCAACTCCCATGGTGTGACGGGCGGTGTGTACAAGACCCGGGAACGCATTCACCGTGGCACGCTGATCCACGATTACTAGTAATTCCAGCTTCATGCACTCGAGTTGCAGAGTGCAATCCGAACTGAGGTATCTTTTCGGGATTTGCTAAACGTTGCCGTTTTGCTTCCTGTTGTAGATACCATTGTAGCACGTGTGTAGCCCAACACGTAAGGGCCATGAGGACTTGACGTCATCCCCACCTTCCTCCAGCTTATCACTGGCAGTTCTTTCAGAGTGCCCAACTTAATGATGGCAACTAAAAGTGAGGGTTGCGCTCGTTGCGGGACTTAACCCAACATCTCACGACACGAGCTGACGACAGCCATGCAGCACCTGTGTTTCGTCCGGCCGAACCGAAAACTCTAATCTCTTAGAGTCGCGACGAACATGTCAAGTGTTGGTAAGGTTCTGCGCGTATCTTCGAATTAAACCACATGCTCCACTACTTGTGCGGGTCCCCGTCAATTCATTTGAGTTTTAACCTTGCGGTCGTACTCCCCAGGCGGTGTGTTTATCGCTTTCGCTGCGACACTGAAAATAAATTTCCAACGTCTAACACACATCGTTTACGGCATGGACTACGAGGGTATCTAATCCTCTTCGCTACCCATGCTTTCGTTCCTCAGTGTCAGTAATGATCCAGAAAGCTGCCTTCGCAATTGGTATTCTTTCTAATATCTACGAATTTCACCTCTACACTAGAAATTCTGCTTTCCTCTATCATACTCTAGCTGAAAAGTTTTGATGGCAGTTCCAGAGTTAAGCTCTGGGATTTCACCACCAACTTTTTCAACCACCTACGAACTCTTTAAGCCCAGTAATTCCGAACTACGCTAGGTCCCTTCGTATTACCGCGGCTGCTGGCACGAAGTTAGCCGGACCTTCTTATTCGGGTACAGTCATTTTCTTCCCCGACGAAAGAGCTTTACAACCCAAGGGCCTTCTTCACTCACGCGGCATCGCTGCATCAGAGTTTCCTCCATTGTGCAAGATTCCCCACTGCTGCCTCCCGTAGGAGTTTGGGCCGTGTCTCAGTCCCAATGTGGCTGATCATCCTCTCAAATCAGCTATTGATCATAGTCTTGGTAGGCCATTACCCTACCAACAAACTAATCAAGTGCAGGCTCATCCAATGGTGCATAAAGCTTTCTCCGTAAAGACTTATCCGGTATTAGCACAAGTTTCCTCGTGTTATTCCAGGCCAAAGGGCAGATACCTACATGTTACTCACCCGTCTGCCACTAAGTATTGCTACTTCGTTCGACTTGCATGTGTTAGGCGTGCCGCCAGCGTACGTTCTGAGCCATGATCAAACTCTCAAGTTTAAAAACGGCGCACACTAGCTTCTATATAAATTCTAAGAATAAAATTTATATAATGTTGAAGTGTGTACGACAAATTTTGGTAACCTTAACCGTCCACACTTCTCTTCTTAAATTTTTACTTTTTAAATAGCTAATTGGGTCTAAAAAGCCCAATAATCCTCACTAATCTATTGAGTAAACAATAATTTTATAGAGAAAGTGGACTGCTTATAAGCTAAAATAAAAGTAAATCAAGCATTTAGCATTTAAATAAATGACTAAATATACAAGTAAATACAAGGTTTTTTTTGATTTTTTTGCTTTACTAAATTAATAATTGATAATTCTAGATGATATTCAATTTAAATAAGATTTCAAAATTAATTAAAAGAAATACTGAAATAGCATTTCTTTTTTTACTGATAATTACAACGGTAATAAGCACTACATTTTATAATAATAAAAAAGAAATAGTTAAAAAAAAATATAAAGATGTAATAAATAATATTTATTTTCAAAAAAGTATAAACCATCTTTTTGATAATTTGTACCCACGATACAGAAGTATTGATCATAAAATATCTAAAGGTGAAACATTTAATAAAATATTAAAAAGTTATTCAATACCTGTTGATGAAATAAATAAAATAACAAAAAACTTAGGAACAAAATATAATTTAAATAACCTAAAAACTAATCTTGTCATAAAATTTATAATAGATGAGACTAATAATAAAAAAATTACGAAATTTATATTTCCAGTGTCTAGAACTGAAAAAATTCAATTAACTAGAGACTTAGAAACAAATTTATTTGTAAAAAAAACAATCGTAACAAATTTAAATAAAAAAATCATTTTTAAAGAAGGAAAAATTTTACAAAGTTTATATAAAACTGCAATTGATTTAGATATTAAGCCAAATATAATTGTTGAATTTGCAAGAATTTACGGGTTCCAAGTAGATTTTCAAAGAGATATTAGAAAAAATGATAGTTTTCAAATAATGTATGAAGTATTCGAGGATGATGATGGCAAAATTTTTGAAACTGGAAATATTATTTTTGCAGATCTTAAGTTAAGTGGAGTAAATAACTCATTATATTATTTTAATAAAAAGGGAAGTGAAGGACACTATGATGAAAATGGTAAAAGTGTTAAAAAGGCTTTAATGAAAACTCCTATCAATGGTGCAAGACTCTCATCTTCTTTTGGAATGAGAAAACATCCTATAGATGGGTATAACAAAATGCATAGAGGAACTGATTTTGCTGCTCCAATGGGCACACCGATTATGGCGTCTGGTGATGGTGTGATATTACGAGCAAGGTGGTGTGGTGGTGGTGGAAACTGTATTAAAATTAAACATAACTCAACTTACCAAACCGTATATGCTCATATGAAAAATTTTGCTCGAGGAATCAAGGAAGGTTTAAGAGTTAAACAAGGTCAAATTATAGGTTATGTTGGCTCAACTGGAAAATCAACAGGTCCTCACCTTCATTATGAGGTAATTGAAAATGGAAAAAAAATTAATTCTCAAAAACTAAAATTACCGTCTGGTAAAATACTAAAAAATAAAGAAAGAGAATTGTTTGAGGTCAATAGAATTAAATTAGATGTTTTAAAATCAGAATTAATTATTGGTTTAAATTAACTTGCAGCTGATGTTTTTTCTGCAGACTTTATAATTTTTTTAACATCTGTCTCTCCGGACACTTCTTTTATTTCCTCAGTTTTTTCAGATTTTGCAGTCTCAGTATTTGAATTAATTCTAGCAATTCTATTGTTTTCCTGTTCTTTTAAAACTCTAGCAAAGTGGTCTGCATGCTGAAAATAATTTTCAGATAAAATTTTATCTTCATTTGCGAGAGCTTCTCTGGCCAAATCATTGTATTTTTCAATTAATTTAGGAGCATTATGATTATTTCTACCTGGAATTTTTCTTTGAAAATTATCATTATTAGAAAATTTAGATCCCTCATCATTATTTCTTCTGAATGAAGGTCTTCTATTATTGTTATTTCTAAATGGAGGTCTTCTATTGTTATTGCTTCTAAATGTTACCATAATTTTTATTAGTTTGTTTAAATTTTAGTGCTTATTATGCAACGATTATTATTTCCATAATCTTTTATAACTTTGTTCGTGTAAAAATCTTCTTCTTTTAATATCTCTTTAACTCTATTTTTTTGATCAAAACCAATCTCTAAAATAAATTTACCGTTTTTTTTAATCAGACAGCTTGCTTTTTTAATTACTTTTCTGATTTTTGAAAAACCATCAAATCCGCCGTTTAAAGCTAACTTTGGTTCAAAGTTAATTACATCCTTTTCCAAATATTTTAAATCTAATAGTTTTATATATGGAGGATTTGAAACAATTAGATCATATTTGCCAAATTTAAAATTGTCAACATTAGAATGAATAAATTTTGTTCTATTGTTTAAGTTCATTTTTTTTGCGTTATATCTACTTATATCTATACTTTTTTTAGAAATATCTATTCCTACACCATAAAATTTAGACCTTTCTTCTAGTATGGATAGGAGAATACACCCAGAGCCAGTTCCAATGTCTAAAACATTTATCTGAGATTTTTTTGAATAAATCTTTAAAACTTCTTCAATTATTATTTCAGTATCTGGCCTAGGTATTAAAACATTTTTATTTACATAAAATTCATTTTTCCAAAATTCTTTTTTATTTATCAAATATGCAATGGGTTCACCTTTTATTCTTCTTTTTATTAAACTTTTAAATTTATTTACTTGTTTTAAGTCTAAATTTTCCTTGGGGTTTAGGATAATGTGTTTTTTATTTTGATTTATTGAATTAGATAATAATATTTCACAATCAAGTAGTGGTGTTTTTATTTTGCTGAAGTGCAAAATATTTTTTGCTTCATTTAAAACATTTTCTATATTCATTTTAATTCAGATTACTTAATTTTTCCTCTTGTGCTTGCAACGTTAATGTTTCAATCATTTCATCAAAAGCTTCTCCCTCTAAAAACTCTTCAAGTTTATGGATTGTAAGATTTATACGATGGTCAGTCACTCTTCCCTGTGGAAAATTATATGTTCTAATTCTTTCAGACCTGTCACCTGTTCCTATTTTACTTTTTCTGTCTTGTGATCTTTCTTGATCTATTCTTGATCTTTCTAAATCATAAAGTCTTGATCTAAGAATTTTCATTCCTTTCGCTTTATTTTTATGTTGAGATTTTTCATCTTGTTGTGAAACAGATAATCCTGTTGGAATATGTGTAATTCTTACAGCACTATCAGTAGTATTAACTGATTGGCCTCCAGGGCCTCCTGCTCTAAAGACATCTATACGTAGGTCTGAGTCATTTATTTTTACATCTACTTCCTCAGCTTCTGGCAAAACCGCAACTGTTGCGGCTGAGGTATGTACTCTTCCCTGAGTTTCTGTATCTGGAACTCTTTGTACACGATGAACACCACTCTCATATTTTAAGGTTGAATATATATTTTTACCCCGAATTGATGCAATTACTTCTTTGAGACCACCTGCTTCACTCTGAGACATGCTTATTAATTCTAATTCCCATTTTTTTTTGTGGCTAACTTTTTCATACATTTTAAAAAGATCTGAGGCAAATAGACTGGCTTCCAATCCACCAGTTCCTGCTCTGATTTCTATGATTGCATTCTTTTTATCTGCTTCATCTTTTGGTAATAAAAACAACTTTAATTTTTTTTCTATAATCTCATTTTCAGATTTAAGATTTTCAATTTCAGTTTGGGCCATTTTTTTAAATTCTTCATCACTACTAGAATCTTCTAAAATTTTTTCTAAATCCTCTTTTTCTTTCTCAAATAATGAATATTTCCGCACTTCTTGAATTACTTCATTTAAATCCGAATATTCTTTAGATTTTTCAGCAAAAAGTTTTTTGTCTACTTCGCCTGATGATAATTCTTTTTCCAACAATGAATGTTTAAGAATTAAATCTTCTATAGTTTTAAGGGGTATCATTATAATTTTTTATCTAACTCTGCTGCTTTTTTTTCTACCTGACTTACTACTTCCGATATGATATCCTCAGTTAGTACTTTTTCTGATTGAATACCAGATAAATAGAGCATGTTATTACCTTTTCCACCTCCAGTAATTCCTATATCTGTCATCGCTGCCTCTCCAGGACCATTAACTACACATCCAATTATTGATAATGTAATTGGAGTTTTTATATGAGAAAGCTTATCCTCTAAAATTTTTACAGTATCAATAACTTGGAAGGCTTGTCTAGCGCAAGAAGGGCAAGATATAATCTTAACACCTCTATTTCTAAGGTTTAGAGATTTTAAAATTTCATTACCAATTTTAATTTCTTTAGGTGGATCATCAGATAATGAAATTCTTATTGTATCTCCAATTCCGTCCATTAGAAGTGACCCCAATCCAATAGATGATTTTATGCTTCCTGATATAAAACTACCTGCTTCAGTGATTCCTAAATGTAAAGGGTAATCAGTGACTTTTGAAAGTTGTCTGTATGCTGCCATTGATAAAAAAACATCTGAAGACTTAACACTGATTTTGAAATTAAAAAAATCTTGATCCTCTAAAATCTTAATATTTCTTAGAGCACTTTCAACTAAAGCCTCTGGACATGGCTCCTTAAATTTTTCTAAAATATCTCTTTCAAGAGATCCTGCATTTACACCTATTCTTACTGAACAATTATTATTTTTAGCTGCGCTTAGAACTTCATGAATTTTTAATTTATCTCCTATATTGCCAGGATTGATTCTTAGGCACTTTGCACCACTTTCAGCTGCTTCTATTGCTCGCTTATAATGAAAGTGTATATCAGCAACTATTGGAATAGGGACATGGCTCACTATTTCTTTAAGTGCAAATGTAGAATCTTTATCTGGACACGAAACACGAACAATGTCTGCGCCCTCTTCAGCAATCTCATTTATTTGATTTATTGTTGCTTTAACATCGGTGGTTAAAGTATTCGTCATGGATTGAACCGAAATTGGATTATTCCCTCCAATCTTTACACTACCAACATTTATAACTTTTGTTTTTTTTCGTTCAATATCTCTAAAAGGTCTTACACTCATAATATTTAATCTAATTTAAATTCTTTATGGAGAGCCGCTATAGCTTTTTTTACATGCTTACTAAAGATTAAAACTGAAATCTTTATCTCTGAAGTTGAAATTACCATAATATTAATCTTTTTCAAAGCTAATGCTTGAAACATTCGATATGTAATTCCAGGCGTAGTAATCATTCCTACACCTACAATTGATACTTTAGAAACATTGCTATCATAAGATAATTCTCTAAAAGAAATTTTTTTATTTTGTTTTATAATTTTCTCTGTTTTTTTTAAATCTTCAGATTTAATAGTAAATGTTAGATCTGTTTCTTTGCTATTTAAAGAAATATTTTGTACAACCATATCAACATTAATTTGATTTAGTGATAATGGTTTAAAAATAGAGGCAGCTACACCAGGTCTATCTTTAACACCTATCATTGTAACTTTAGCATCATTTTTTGTTGAAGTAATCCCAGTTATAATCTGATTACTAAAAGCTTTTTTATTATCAGTTATTAAAGTGCCTTTTTTCTTTTTAAAAGAAGATTTAACTGAAAAGCTTATATCATTTAATTTAGCATCTTGAACTGATGTGGGTTGCATAACTTTTGCCCCTAGAGAAGCCATTTCAAGCATTTCATCATATGAAATTTTATTAATTTTTTTTGCTTTAGAGTGATTTCTGGGATCTGTAGTATATACACCATCTACATCTGTATAAATATTACATGCATCTGCTTTAAAAAATTTTGCCAACATGATTGCTGACGCATCAGTTCCACCTCTGCCTAATGTAGTAATTCTATTGTCCAAATTAATACCTTGAAATCCAGTTATAATGGGTATTCCACCAGAGTTAATAAACTTCAATATTTTATTTTTATTTATTTTACTTATCCTTGATGAATTATATGGGCCATCAGTAATAATTGGAAGTTGCCAAGACATCCAAGATCTTGATTTATACCCAAGATGTTTTAATCTTCCAGCTATTAGTGCACAAGATACCTGTTCACCTGAAGATAGCAAAACGTCATATTCAGCGGTATCAAAATTACCGCTAAGTTCTCTGGATTTTTTTATAAGGTCATTTGTTGCCCCACTCATTGCTGAAGAGACTACAATTACTCTATTTTTTTTCTTTTTGTAGGAGCCAATAATATTTGCAATCTTTTTTATTCTCTCTATATTTCCTACAGAAGTGCCACCGAACTTTAAAACAACAGTTTTCATTGAATATTATGTATAATTTATATTTGATAAATTACATCTTAATTGTTATGTCCACAAGTGATCTATTATGAATTCAATAAATAAAAAAGAAATAGAAAAATTTTCAAAAATTGCAGAGGAATGGTGGAATCCTAGTGGAAAATTTAAACCTTTGCACAACTTTAACCCTATAAGAATTAAATATATAAAAGATAATATAGTTAAAGATCTGAATATAAAATCATCTGACAAACCATTTAAAAATATTAAAATATTGGATATTGGATGTGGTGGAGGCTTATTATCTGAACCAATGTGCAGACTAGGTGCAAGTGTAGTTGGAATAGACGCTTCACAAAAAAATATTGAAGTTGCAAAATTGCATGCAAAAAAAAATGGGTTAAAGATAGATTATAAAGTTGCTTCACCAGAGACACTAAAGACTAAAACAAAATTTGATGTAATTTTAAATATGGAAATAGTTGAGCATGTCGAAGATATAAATTTTTTTATCAAGGAAAGCTCAAAACTATTAACAAAGAGTGGTATAATGTTTATCGCTACTTTAAATAAAACTCTAAAATCGTACGCTTTTGCAATAATTGGTGCTGAGTATATTTTAAAATGGTTGCCAATTGGAACTCATGATTGGGAAAAATTTATTAAACCTGTTGATCTAATTAATATTTCAAAAAAAAATAATCTCTCATTAAAAAAACTTAATGGAATGAAATTTAATCTATTAGATAATAGTTGGAAGATAAGTGATGATACTTCTGTAAACTATATTATTAAATTAATAAAAAATTAATTAACTTCGATAATCAGTATTAATCTCAATATATTTTTTAGTTAAATCCATAGTGTAAGCGGTAAAATTTTTTTTACCTAAATTTAACTCTACAGTTATTTCAATTTTTTGTGACTCTTTCATATACACGGCTGCATCATCTTCTATATATTTTTTTGACAATTGACCTTTTTCTATAATCTTTATAAGTCCAAGTTTAATTGACAGTTTATTTATCTCAAGATCTACATTAGTTTTACCAATAGCCATGACAATTCTTCCCCAATTCGGATCGTTACCAGCGATCGCAGTCTTTACCAAAGGTGAATTAGCAATTGAAAAAGCAATTTTTTTAGCATCATCTTCTGTTTTCGTTTTTAAAACATTAATTGCAACAAACTTACTAGCTCCCTCACCATCAGCGACCACTCTTTTTGCTAAATTCATCAATACTGAGTGTAGAGCTTCGTCAAAGCTTTTTAGCTTTTTATCATTAACATTTTTTATAATTGGATTCTTTATTTTTCCTGTTGAAAAAATTGAAACCATATCGTTAGTACTTGTGTCCCCGTCACAACTAATTGCATTAAATGTCGTTTCAATATTTTTTTTAAGCAATTTATTTAAAATATCATTAGAAAGATCTGCATCTGTAAATAAATAACATAACGTAGTAGCCATGTTTGGATAAATCATTCCAGAACCCTTGGCTATGCCGTATATCTTAACTTTTTTATTGCCAATTTCACATTCTTCCATTGCCAATTTTGGCTTGAGGTCCGTGGTCATAATTCCAAGAGCGGCCTTAATCCAAATTAATTTGTTTTGGGTATACTTAATTTTATTTATTAAATTTGGAATATTTCTTTTTATTTTTTCAGTTGGAAATTTTTCACCTATTGTACCTGTACATCCAAAAATAATTTCGTCTATTGAAATTGTTTTGGGATTTTCTTCGTCCTCTATTTGTTTCTTAGATAGCAGTAGTGATATTTCTTCTGCTATCTCTTTTAATCCTTGATATCCCTTAATTCCTGTAAATGCATTTGCATTTCTAGTATTTATAATTAATGTTTTTATTTTTTTACTTTTTTTATTTAAATTCCATTTAATATTTTCTGAAATAATTTTTGATTGCGTGTAGACTGAAGCATAGTTTGCTCCATCTCTAAAATAAAACATAACAAGATCATCTCTTGGTCTATTATACAAATTTGCGCTCACTGCAGAAATTGCTACTCCATCAATATGATCTAAATCTTGAAAGTCATTCATTTTTGTCATCGAGACCCTAGTGTTTATAAAGTTTTTAAGGTTTATTGCCATGCTATTTAAAATACTTATTTAATACCTATATTAAAAGTTATAATTAAATTATATAACAAAAAAAAACAGATGCTGAATCCTTTAAATTTTTTCTCAAAATTCCTAAAATCAAGCAATCAAAGAGAGCTTGATAGAATTGCAAGTATTGTTGAGAAAGTGAACTCTTTTGAGGAGGTTATTAAAGCCATCCCAGATGAGGATTTCCCAAAAAAAACATTAGAATTACAAAATAGACTTACAGAAGGTAAAAATATTGAAGATTTACTACCTGAGGCTTTTGCCCTTGTTAGAGAAGCTTCCAAAAGAACTCGAAATGAAAGGCATTATGATGCACAAATAATGGGGGGGGTTGTTCTTCACGAGGGAAAAATTGCAGAGATGAGAACTGGTGAAGGAAAAACTTTAACCATATGTTTGGCTGCTTACTTAAATGCTTTAAGTAAAAAAGGGGTACATATAGTTACAGTTAATGATTATTTAGCTAAACGAGACTCCTTAGAAATGGGAGAAATCTATAAATTTTTAGGACTAACTTCAGGCTACATAAATAACAATCAAGATGATTATGAAAGAAAGAAAAATTATGCTTTTGATATTACTTATGCAACAAACAGTGAACTAGGATTTGATTACCTTAGAGATAATATGAAGTTCGCAAAAGATCAAATGGTGCAAAGAGGACATGTTTTTACAATAGTTGACGAAATAGACTCTTGCTTAATTGATGAAGCTCGAACCCCACTAGTTATTTCTGGACCTGCTGAGGATAAAACAGATCAATATGTTGCAATAGATAAACTTGTTAAGAAACTTACATCAGAACATTATGAAATTGATGAAAAAGATAAAAATATTTTACTCACAAATAAAGGAATAGACAACGTAGAAAAAATGTTTTCAAGTGTTGGTATTTTAAAAAATAATAATTTTTACGATCCTGAAAATTTAAGTTTAGTACATCATGTCAATCAATCACTAAGGGCAAATCATTTATTTGAAAAAGGAAAAGATTATATAATCCAAGATGGAACGTTAAAAATTATTGACGAACTTACAGGAAGAATACTAGAAGGCAGAAGATTTGGTGATGGACTTCATCAAGCTCTTGAGGCTAAAGAGCGTATAGATGTACAAGCTGAAAATCACACACTTGCATCAATTACTTATCAAAATTATTTTAAACTTTATAATAAAATTTCGGGATGTACCGGTACAGCAGCAACAGAGGCTGAAGAATTCTATGAAATATACGATTTGAATGTTGTGATTATTCCAACCAATAAAAAAATGATAAGAAAAGATCTAAACGATCAAATTTTTAGAACGGAATTAGAAAAAAATAAAGCAATCGTAAAAAAAATTCTTGAATGTCAGAAAAAAGGGCAGCCTATTTTAATTTTTACTTCTAGCGTTAATAAATCTGAAATTTATTCTAAATTACTTGATAAAGAAAAAGTAAAACACGTAGTTTTAAATGCTAAAAATCATGAAAATGAAGCTGAAATTATTGCAAATGCAGGTAAGCTGAACTCAGTTATTATCACAACAAGTATATCTGGCAGGGGAGTTGATATCCAACTTGGTGGTAAAAAAGGAAATCAACCTAATGAAGAACTGTCAAAAAACAAAGATTTGATTAAGTCATTAGGTGGCTTATTTGTGATTGGTACGGAGAGAATGGAATCCAGAAGGGTGGATAACCAAGCAAGAGGAAGATCCGGCCGTCAGGGTGATGAAGGAAGTTCAATTTTCTATGTAAGTTTAGATGATGATTTAATGAGAATTTTTGGATCTGACTCAATGAATAATATGCTTGAAAAACTTGGGTTAAGAGATGACGAAAGTATTGATCACCCCTGGATCAATAAAGCACTTGAAAGAGCACAACAAAAAGTTGAGGCAAGAAATTTTGACATAAGAAAAACTTTATTAAAATTTGATAATGTTTTAAATGATCAAAGGCATGTTATTTTCTCTCAAAGAAATGGAGTAATAGATAGTAAAAAACCTTTTGATTATTCAGATGAATTTTTGATAGAAATTGTAAATCATTTACTATTCTTAAAAACCCAAAAATTATCTCAAAACAAAAGTAATGAATTTAACAATCAATTAAAGACTCTTTTAGGGAAAAGCGTTAATGATCAAGAATTTAATGATTTAATGAATTTAAAAGATAATGAATTAAAGGATAATGTTAATCTAAAATTTATAGAGGCCAGAAATGAGAGAATCAATATTTTAGGCGAGGATAAAGCTAAAGAAATTGAAAAAAGAATACTTCTGCAAAGCATAGATTTAAATTGGAAATCTCATATCCAGTATCTTGAACAGTTAAGACAAGTAATTGGGCTTAGGTCATATGGTCAAAGAGACCCATTAGTAGAATATAAAAAAGAAGCTTTTAATCTTTTTGAGAATTTACTAAATAAATTAAAAATTGACTTCATTACAATATTAATAAATTTAAAAATTATTCAAGAAGAAGTTAAAAAAGAAGATGTAATTAAACCAACTAAGATAGACCCAAAATATATAGGGAAAAAAATGAGCCGAAATGAACCTTGTTTTTGCGGATCAGGAAAAAAATTTAAAAAATGTTGTGGTACTTTATAAAAAAAATATCAAGTAAATTAATAAAACCAATGCTATAAAAAAAATAGCTAAATTGGACTTAGACTTAAAAAAACTTTCTATAAATATATTTATTTTATTTTTTTTCATACTTAAAGC
>JAOIYV010000010.1 GCA_028226735.1 Candidatus Pelagibacter sp. | reverse complement strand
TTATTTAAAGTTTTTGGTTTATTCATAAATTCGTAGCTAATAACTATATCTCCTAGATAAGATGATTTTTTTAAATTTATCTTTGTTTCAGAAGGAAAAGATAGAACATCTGTGGATTTATTTTTATTTCTAAATTTTTTATTTAATTTTTTAATATTTTTATTATTTGAAAGCAGAAGTGTTAAACATACTCTCTTTCGGATAAATCTATATTTTTTAGGAAATAAATCTACTACTGAATTAAAGAAATAATTTTTTTTTTTAATTTTTTTTTCCCAAAGATTACTTTCAGAAACTACATCAACATTAATCATTTTCTTTTTCTGAATATGCTTTTACAATCTTAGAAACCAAAGGATGTCTCACTACGTCTGAATGATTAAAATCTATAACTGAAATTTCATCTAAATGACCCAATAACTCTTTTGACCTATTAAGCCCAGACATATTTTTATGTGGTAAATCTATTTGTGAAGGGTCTCCATTTATTACTATTTTTGAGTTTTCTCCAATACGTGTCAAAAACATCTTAATTTGTGTGTCTGTTGCATTTTGAGCCTCGTCTAAAATTGCAAATGAATTTTTTAAAGTTCTACCCCTCATAAATGCTAAAGGTGCTATTTCGATATCACCAATTTCAATCATTCTTTGAATTTTTTCAAAATCAAAAAGGTCATAAAGTGAGTCGTATAAAGGTCTTAAATAAGGATCTACTTTTTCCTTCATGTCCCCAGGTAAAAAACCTAATCTTTCTCCAGCTTCTACTGCAGGTCTCGATAAAATAATTCTTTCAATCTTTTTATCAAGCAACATTGTTAAGGCAACAGCTACAGCTAAAAATGTCTTACCCGTACCAGCTGGGCCAGCTGATATTGTGATATCGCTCTCTCTCAAAGCCCTAACATATTTTTTTTGCCTTTCAGATCTTGGTATAACTGATTTTTTTGGTGTTTTTATTATGTCAGAAATATTTTGATTTTTAACTTTTTCTTTAATCATAAATTTATCAATTGATGAGATTATATCTTTTTTTTCAATACTGCCATTATTAATAAATTGATTAGCTAAAAATTGAATAGCATTTTTTGTAATTTCATTTTGTTCTGGCGTTGATTTTATTAGTATAGAGTTGCCTCTCGAATAAAGATTTGTATTTGTTATTTTTTCTAACTCTTTTAAATTTTTATTGAATTCACCAACAACGCCCATTAATAAATCGTTATCATGAAATATAACACTAAGAGAATTATTATCAGAATAAACAAACTTTAGTGAAGTATTAATTTTTTTAGAAATTATATTGTTCAATTTTTTAAGCGACCTTTCTACTAAATTTTTCTTTTATTTTTCCAAATAAACTGTTTTGATTACTGTTTGTTATTTCAACTTGTACTATTTTTCCAATATTTTCTTTACCGCCTTCAAAAATTACTGAGGTCATTAATTCTGTTCTTCCAAACAATTTTATTCCGTCTTTCATTTGATTTTCTACTAAAACATTTACTATACTTGTTTCTAAAGATTTATTTTTTTTTAATTGATTCTCAAATAGTTTTTTTTGAATTATACTGAGTCTTTCTTTTGATTTATCTTTATCAACTAAATCAAGCTCAGCAGCAACAGTGCCTGGTCTTGGACTAAAAATAAATGAATAAGAATTAATAAAATCAATTTTTTCAATTAATTTCATTGTATCTTTAAAATCACTGTCATTTTCTCCAGGATAACCAATAATAAAATCACTTGAAAATTTTACATTCTTATTAATTTTTTTTAATTTTTCATAAATCGTTAAATACTCTTCTATGGTGTGTTTTCTATTCATTAATTCTAAAATTCTATTTGACCCACTCTGTACGGGCAAATGGACCAGTGGCATCAATTTATTTGAGCTTTTATAAATATTTATTAAGTCATCTGTCATGTCTTTTGGGTGAGAAGTTGTATAGCGAATTCTTTCTAATCGATTAAAACCTTCTAATTCTCTCAATAAATCAGACAATCTTAATTCTTTATTTTTTTTATAATAACTATATGCATTCACATTTTGTCCTAAAAGAATAATTTCTTTAGCACCGCTTTCAATTAATTCTTTGGCTTCACTTATAATTTGTTCAAAAGGTCTCGAATACTCTGGTCCTCTTGTGTATGGAACTACGCAAAAATGACAAAACTTGTCACAACCTTCCTGAATTGTTAAAAATGAAGACACATTGCTATCTTTATTTTTAATCTTACTTAGATAGTTAAATTTTGAAATACTATCAAATTCAGTTTCTTCCTCTTTCTTCGAATTTTTTAAGTGACTTAATATGGTATCATTAATTTTATGATATGACTGTGGGCCAATGACTATATCAATATATGGTTCTCTTTTTAGCATTTCTTGATTTTCTGCTTGAGCCACACATCCTGCTATAATTACAATTGGTTTTTTTTTTGATCTAAAAATTTTTTTAACTCTTCCTATTTCATGATACACTTTTTCTTTAGCCTTATCCCTAATATGGCATGTATTCAAAAGATAACAATCAGCTTGATCGTAATTATCAGTTTTTTCAAAACCAATTTTTTTAACTGTATCAAATATACGATTTGAGTCGTATTCGTTCATTTGACATCCAAAAGTTTTAATAAATATTTTTTTTTGCATTTCTTCAGGGTTTCTTTTTAACCCCATACAGTTCTAGTTTATGATCTACTAATCGATAACCATATTTGTCTGCGATTTTTTCTTGTAATTTTTCAATATCATCATCTACAAATTCTATAATTTCTCCAGATTTTATATCTATTAAATGATCGTGGTGTCCTTCATTTAACTCTTCGTACCTTGCCTTCCCTCCTTTAAATTCGTGTTTAGTTAAAATACCAGACTCTTCAAAAAGTTTTACCGTTCTATAAACTGTAGCGATACTTATTTTTGAATCAAGTTTTGAAACTCTATTATAAAGCTCATCAACGTCTGGATGATCGTTAGACTGTGACATAATCTTGGCGATGATTTTTCTTTGGTCCGTTAGCTTAACACCTTTATCTAGACACTTCTGTTCAATATTTTTTGACATATCTAATTTTAACTTAAATAAATAGGATTAATCAAATTCTTTTTAATTTTAAATTTTTCGCATAAATTTGGCACATCTTCATACTTTAATTCATTTAGACCAGCAAAATCAGCAATACTAAAACAATAATAATCAATATTCTTTGTTAAATATAGTGCCTTAATAATTGCAAGCGAATTTCTTATTCCAGCAAAACTGCCTGGACCTCTATTTACATAAATAGTCTCTATTTTATTTATTGAACTTTTGTTATTTTTTAAAAAATTATTAATTAAAATTATCATTTTTTCAAAATTAATTTTGCTATTTTCGTGGCTACAAGTATAAATATTTTTATCTATCATGTGTGTTAAAAAAATTTTATCTCTAGCCGCATCTACAATTAAACTATTCATAATATTTTTAATATTTATGATTAATTCTAGAGCAGAAGAAAATAATATCAAATATTATTCTGATGATATGGGTATACTTGCACTTATATACCACAGATTTGATGAATCAAAATATCCCTCAACAAATATAAAAATGAGTGTTTTTAAAGAACAGATGAGAATAATTAAAGAATTAAATTATAGTTTTTATAACCCTGGAGAATTAGAAAATAATTTTGACTTAAAAAAAAAAGAAAAAAAAATTCTGATTACAATAGATGATGCTTTTACTTCATTTTATGAGAATGCTTGGCCATTTTTAAAAAAAGAAAAAATTCCATTTATTCTTTTTGTTTCTACAGAAGCTGTTGGTAAAAATGGATATATGACATGGGATCAAATTAAAGAACTAGAAAAAGAAACCAGTGCTTACATAGGTAATCATTCTCATTCCCACGACTATTTAGTTAATTTTGAAAAAAAAGATTTTGTCAAAGATATCGATACTGCAAGTAAGATATTTATTAAAAAACTTGGATATAACCCTATATTTTTTTCTTATCCATTTGGAGAGTATAGTTCGTTTATAAAAGAATATATTTCTAAGAATTTCAAATTTTCTTTTGGTCAACACTCTGGTGTAATTGATGTTAATAAAGATCGATATGAATTGCCGAGATTTCCTATTAACGAAAAATATGGAGATTTAAAAAGATTTAAATTTTTAGTTAATCTTTATCCTCTTGAATTTAAACAATTGTTGCCAAATGAAAAATATTTAACAAGTATTAATAATCCACCTGATTTTTCAGTTGAGTTTTTTAAAAACCAAAATAATTTAAGTGAAATTAATTGTTTCTCTGATGAGGGTAATAAATGGGAAAAATCTAATGTTTTTTTTAATAAAAATATTTTGAAAATAGATTTCCGGGAAAAATTTATTTTTAGACGAGGGAGAATTAATTGTTCTTTAAATGATAATGGTCTATGGAGATGGTTTGGAATTCAGTTTTCAATAAAAACGAATTAAATTAAACTTTCTAATTCGATACTAGATGGAAGTAATTTTGCATCATCAAAATCTGTTAATTTATTTTGTTTAATGATTTGTTGTAAAATTCTAACATACTCCTTGCCAGTTTCTGCATATTTATCTAAATGTTTAGATAATATTAGGCTATCAAGTTTTTTCTTTTCATCTCTTAATTCTGCTCTAGCACTTCTAAATTCTTTATAGGACGAGTGCGTATTTAAGTTTCTTTGATAAGCTTTTACTGAAGCTTGTAAAACCTTAAACTTCATTACTTTGTGAGTACTATCATCATCCGCACCAGTCGGTTTAATTCCTTCACCTGACCAGGTCCATTGTCCAAATAATGCATTTCCTTCTTGTGCAAATCTAGATGTTCCCCAGCCCGTTTCCTTTGCGGCCTGTGCTATGGCCATTGAAACTGGTATCTCATCCATTCTAATTTTTAATGTAGACACATCTTTATTTGTTACACCATATTGCTTAAATTTTGAATCTAACCAACTTTTTTCTGCTTTAGTATTTTTACTTTTATTAAGAATACTAAAAAGTTTTTTCCTATCTAATTTAATATTATTATTTTCTTTAATTATTAGTGGTAAAATTATTTGGATAAATAGGTCTTTTCTTTTTTTTGTATTCTCTATCATTTTTATTTCATGAGGTAACAATGTTAAAGATACAGGTTTAACTAATTTTTCTTTTCTAACTTTACTTAAACTATAATTCGTATCTTTAAACAATTGTTCAATAGTCGAAGCACTTAATCTCACACTATCGACTGGGGTATTATCAAATTCTATTATATCATCGAAAACAAATGTTTTATTTAACTCACTATCCACTGGGCTTGACTGACCTTCTAGTGTTTTTTTAAAATTATTTTTTGACTTATTTTCAAAATCTTTAAAAGCGAGCATTCTTTCTTTAGTGAATTCAATAAAAATTGGTGAAACAAAAAAAATAGAAATAAGTATCAAACCAGATAATAAAGTTCTAGGAAGACTTCCTAGGTTATTTTTTTCTGAGTAACTAATTTCTTTTTTTATTAAAAATGATTTTTTTTTTATAAATTTATTAAGTTTAAAAATAAAAAAGTTTTTTGTTCTAATAATAAAATTTATGTTTTTTTTCATAATTATACAGCAACGACTTCTTTTACCTCAGGCAAATAATGACATAAAAGATTCTGCACGCCTTGCTTAAGTGTCATTGTTGAACTTGGACATCCGGAACAACTCCCTTGAAGTTCTACTTTTACTATACCATTTTTAAATTCTTTAAATTTTATATCACCACCATCTTTTGCAACTGCAGGTCTAATTTTTGTGTCTAAAATTTTTATAATTTTTTTTTCAATTTCTATAAGATCAGTTTCTTTTTTATCCAATAGTCCATTTTCAATTACAAATTCTTTTCCCGTCGAATAAAAGTCATTAATTAGTGATATAACTATATGCTTTACATCTTCCCAATCTACATTATCAGACTTATTTATCGATAAAAAATCTGATCCCAAAAATACCCCTTTTACTCCATTAATTGACAGAAGATTTCTAACTAACTCATTGTCAATTTGTTCTTTTTTAGTAACTTCAAAAACACCATTATTAGACACAGTCTTTCCAGGCAAAAACTTTAATGAATTTGGGTTTGGTGTTACTTCAGTTTGCACAAACATAATTTATATATAATGATTAATTAAAAAATTTAAACTAATTAATAAATCTTACTAAAAACCTACTAATTCTCTAATTTCTTTCATTTTTTTTGACGCAATTTCGTCTGCTTTTTCAGATCCCTTTAATAAAATTCCATCTAAATATTTTTCATCATCTAATAATTTTTTTATTTCTCTAGAAATTGGATCAATTTTTTCAATTATAGTCTCTGATAATTTGACTTTAAATTCTGAAAAATTTTTTCCATTAAATTCATTTATTGATTTTTCAAGATTTTGATTTTTAATGCTTGAATAAATTCCTAATAAATTTCTAGCTTCTGGTCTTTCATTTAATTTTTCAATACTGTCTGGTAAAGACATGGCATCTGTTTTTGCCCTTTTTATCTTATTAGATATTTCATCTTTATTATCCGTAAGATTAATTCTGCTTAGATCCGAAGGATCTGATTTGCTCATTTTTTTTATTCCATCTTTTAGACTCATTATTCTTGAAAATTCTTTTTGTATTAAAGGTTCTGGAACTTTTAAAAAATCAGGGGCATCAAAATCATTATTAAATTTTTGGGCAATATCTCTACATAATTCTAAATGTTGTTTTTGATCATCACCCACAGGTACATGTGTTGCATCATATAATAATATATCAGCAGCCATTAAAACAGGATATGAGTAAAGGCCAATACTTGCTTTTTCTTTGTCTTTTCCTGCCTTCTCTTTAAATTGTGTCATCCTATTGAGCCAACCAATTTTTGAAACACAACTTAAAATCCATGCTGCTTCAGAATGAGCAGAAACCATTGATTGATTAAATATAATACTATTCGAAGGATCTATTCCGCTTGCTATAAAAGTTGCTGCTGTTTCTCTTATATTTTTTTTTAATTTTTTAGGGTCTTGTTTAACAGTAATTGCATGAAGATCTACTACACAAAAAACACATTTATTATCTTTTTGATTGTTCAAATCTACAAAATTTTTAATTGCACCCAAATAGTTACCTAAGTGAAGATTTCCTGTTGGCTGAACTCCTGAAAAAATTTTTTTACTCATTAATTTAATACTTTAGTTTAATATCACTAATTTTAAAAGCTTTGATAAAAAAAGCAATTAACAGATAAAAAATAAGTGCTGATAGCACTGAACCAATTAAGTATAGTGATTTAAAATTTTCTTCATAAGCTAATTTACTATCAAATAAATTAATTAAATAATTAAAAAATAATCCCATTATAATTGAGGCAATTAAAACTTTTATAAATCTATTTATTAATAATGAGTTAAAATTAAATAAATTTCTTTTTTTTAAAAAAATAAATAATAAAACACTATTAAACCAAGAAGAAATTGTTGTTGCAATAGGAATAATTATAAACCCAACACTTTTAAAATAAAACACACTAACTAAAATATTTAGCAGAACTGATATTAGAGAAATGTAGAATGGAATCTTGGTATTATGATGTGCAAAGAAAAAACTTGAAAAAACTTTTATTAAAGAAAATGCTGGCAAACCTAGGCTAAAATAGAATAAAGCTTTTGCAGAATTTTTAACTCCTTCTTCATCAAATGAACCATAGCCAAATAAAGCGGAAACGATTTCTTCAGATGCTATACCCAGTGCCACAGCCGCTGGAATACTTAAAAATAAACATAGTTCCAAAGCTTTATTTTGTATGAATATTATTTCGTCTTTTTGATTATTTTCGATATATTTAGAAAGTTGAGGTAGTATTACTGTTCCAATTGCTATTCCAGCAATGGCTAAATTTATCTGATAAATTCTATCTGCATAATAAAGATAAGAAACAGCACTTGCTTGGAAAGAAGCAATAATAGTTCCTACTAAAATATTTATTTGAGTTACACCTGAAGAAAATATACTGGGTAACAATTTTTTAAAAAATTTTCTTATCTTTTCATCTATTTTAATTTTAAATGAAAATTTTGGTAAATAAAAATTTTTAACAAATAAATATAAAAAAATTAACTGTATAATTCCAGATGCTGTGACGGCATAAGATAAATAATAAACCAGGTTATCATTTAAAATTTTAGCACTAAACAAAACTCCTATTAATAAAATATTTAAAATTATTGGAGCCGCAGATGCTGCTGCAAATCTATTATGCGAATTTAATATTGCAGAAAAAAAAGATGCTAAACTTATAAAAAATAAAAAAGGAAATGTGATTCTAGTTAAATTAATTACTATATCCATTTTTTGACTATCCCCATTAAAACCTGGTGCTATAAGAAATACAAAAATGGGCATAAAAATTTCAATAATTACAACTATAAAAAACAAGCCCAAAATTAATAAATTAAAAACTTTGTTAGCAAATTCATCAGATTTTTCTTTTCCCTGAGAAAGTTCAGATGCATAGCTTGGAACAAATGCTGCATTAAACGTGCCTTCTGAAAAAAGTCTTCGAAATGTATTTGGAATTCTAAAAGCTACGAAGAAGGCATCAGCCAATGGACCTGATCCAAGAAATACTGCAATCAATATATCTCTCAAATAACCCAGCAATCTGCTTATAATAGTGAAAAAACTAAATGTGCCTGTTGACTTAATTAGGTTCATAAATCATATTAGTCTTAAATTTGCTCCATTTGTATATCTAATTACATTATATGAAAAAAACAAAAATTGATCATTACACTGATAAAGAAGCTTTAGATTTTCATAATAGCAATAAATCTGGCAAGATTGAGATTATTTCATCTAAACCTATGACCTCAAAAAGAGATCTAGCTTTAGCTTATTCCCCAGGAGTTGCAGCACCAGTTCGTGCAATTGCTGCGAATCCTGAAGCTGCTTATGATTATACAACAAAAGGAAATTTAGTAGCTGTAATCAGTAATGGTTCTGCAATTTTAGGTATGGGAAATTTAGGAGCGTTAGCTTCTAAGCCTGTAATGGAAGGTAAAGCTGTACTATTTAAAAGATTTGCTGACATTGATTCTATTGATTTAGAAATCGATTGCAATGATGCAAATGAAATAATAAATAGCATAAAAAATTTTGCACCAAGCTTTGGGGGTATTAATTTGGAGGATATTGCTGCACCAGATTGTTTTATTATAGAAGAAAAATTAAAAGAAATTTTAGATATACCAGTTTTTCATGATGACCAGCACGGGACTGCTATAATCACTACTGCAGCATTAATTAATGCTCTTGATATATCTAAAAAATCAATAAAAAATATTAAAGTAGTTGTAAATGGAGCTGGAGCGTCTGCGATGGCTTGTACTAATTTGTTTAAAAATAGTGGAGTGCCACAAAAAAATATAACTATGGTAGATAGAAAAGGAGTTATATATCGTGGAAGAGATAATTTAAATCAATGGAAGTCTTCTCACGCTATTGAAACAAAAAATAGAAGTTTAACAGATGCAATAGAGGGTGCAGATGTTTTTTTAGGATTGTCAGCCAAAGGCGCTTTGTCAAAAGATATGGTAAAAAAAATGGCAAAAAATCCTATAATTTTTGCTTGCGCCAATCCTGACCCTGAAATTACCCCAGAGGAAATTCAAGAAGTAAGGGATGATGCTATTATTGCAACTGGCAGATCTGACTATCCAAACCAAGTAAATAATTTAATTGGTTTTCCTTATATTTTTAGAGGTGCATTAGATGTAAGGGCAAAAACTATAAATGAAGAAATGAAAGTAGCTGCTGCAAACTCTATTGCTGCACTTGCAAGAGAGGATGTCCCTGATGAAGTAGTCGCAGCCATGGGCGGTGAGAGACCTCATTATGGTAAAGAATATATTATACCCTCTACTTTTGATCCAAGATTGATTAGTGTAATCCCAGCTGCAGTTGCAAAGGCTGCTATGGATAGTGGTGTTGCGAGAAAAAAAATAGAGGATTTTGAAACTTACAAAGAACAACTTAAGCAAAGACTGGATCCTTCTGTAACAATAATGCAAGGTATAAACAATCAAATTAAAAAAAACAAAAAAAGAATTGTTTTTGCTGATGGAGAAGACGAAAATACATTAAAGGCAGCAATTGCTTTTAAGAACAGTGGATTAGGAACGCCAATAATAGTTGCCAAAAAAGAAACTATAAAGCAAAGACTAAAAGAAATTGGATATAGTGAAAACTTTGATATCGAAATAACCAATTCGACAGATAAAAATAAAAGAGAGAAATATGTGAATTTTTTATTTAAAAAAATGCAAAGGGAACAAGGTTTACTTGAAAGAGATTGTGATAGAATGGTTAGAAATGATAGGGTAATTTGGGCTTCATGTATGGTTTCTTGTGGAGACGCAGATGGAGCTGTAACAGGAAACACTAGAAGATATGGAGCTTCCTTAGAAAAAATTAAAAAAGTCGTTGAGCCTAGGCCAGGAGAAATAATGTTTGGCCTTAATATGATTGTAAGTAAAGGAAAGACAGTTTTTGTTGGTGACACAAGTGTTCACGAGTACCCAAGCTCTGAACAACTCGCAGAGATTGCAATATCAGCCTCTAGAGTTGTGAGATTATTTGGTTTTGATCCCAAAGTGGCTTTTGTGTCTCATTCTACATTTGGTCAACCTCTTACAAGTAGAACAAAGCACATAAAGAATGCAGTAGATATTTTAAAAGAAAAAAATGTGGACTTTGAGTTTGATGGAGATATGCAGCCTGATGTTGCTCTTAATGCTCAATATAAAGAACTTTATCCTTTTTCTAACATAGTTGGTAATGCAAATATTTTAATAATGCCGGGTCAACATAGTGCTGCGATATCATATAAAATGATGAGAGAGATGGGTGGTGCAAAAGTTATTGGCCCCTTGTTAGTTGGCTTGGCTCAACCAATTGAGATTGCTCCCTTAAGATCGTCAACTTCTGATATTTTGAATTTAGCTTCAGTTGCAGCATATTCAGCTGGGGTAATTAACTATAATAAAAAAAATTAATTTTTTTGAATTCTTAAATCATCAACCAAAAAAATACTTGCTACAACATCTTCAACATCAAGTATCTCTTTTGCCTCATTTATAACTTCTTTTCTCTCCTCACCTGTTAGCGAGATTCCATAAATAAATATTTTTTTTTTGTATGTATCTATTTGATAATTTGATGCTTTTATTTTTTTATTAAATATTAAGGCCGTTCTTAGTTGTGAGGTTATTAATAAATCTTTAGCTGATTGTTTAAAGTTAAATTCCTCCTTAATTTTAATATCATTTTTTACAGATCGGGCTCCCTTCGTTTCCCAGGCTAGTTTAGTGATATGAAGTTTTTCTTCAGGATTGTCAACTTTTCCTGTTAAAAAAATTTTACCATCTAGAACTTTCGCCTTTATAGATAACAAATAGTTTTTGTCTCTTAACAATAATCTTCCTACTATATTTTTCTGCATCACAGAGTCGTCTATTTGCGTTCCAATAGATCTAGGATCTAGAGCAACACTAACACCTGTTCCAAAAACACCTGTGGAAGATACACCTATACATCCAGTTAAAATTAAAAATATTAAACTTGTTAAAATAATTTTATTTTTCATTTTTTAATTTTAAACAATAATTGTAAATTTTTTTTTTAGGCACATTGCTATTCTGGCTAATTAAATCTGTAATATCTTTTATACTTAATTTTTTAATCATTTTTTGAATAATTTTTTTATCAGATTCATTTAAAGTTATCGACGAATTTTTTTCTTTTAATTTTTCAGATATAACTATAGTCAATTCTCCCTTCGGATTAACTTTAAAATGCTCAAGTTTGTCTATATCAGATCTAATATATTCTTCAAAAAACTTGGTCATTTCTCTACAAATTAGAATTTTTCTTCCTGAAAAGAATTTTTTAATATCATTTAAAGACTTATTAAATTTTCGTGGAGGAATAAAAAATACAATAGAGCAACCTAGATTAGATAGTTTTTCAAAATCTTCTTTTAACTTGATATTTTTTTCTGGAAAAAAACCGTAAAAAAAATATTTTTCATCAAAACCACTAATAGAAACTGCTGTTGAAACAGCAGATGCGCCAGGTATTGGGAAAACATTAATTTCGTTAACTAAACATTCACGTACAAGTATTGCTCCTGGATCAGAAATTAATGGTGTTCCAGCGTCGGAGATAAGTGAGACAACTTGATTAGATTTTAATATTTCAATTACTTTTAATAAATTTTTTTTCTCATTAAACTTATGATTTGAGATAAGCTTAGAATTAATATCAAATTTAACTAATAAATTTTTTGAAACTCTTGTATCTTCACATAAGATATAGTCTGATTTTTTGAGTATATCTATTGCTCTTAGAGTAATATCGGCTAAATTTCCTATAGGAGTAGATACAATATACAATCCATTTTTAACCTTATTATTTTTACTTTCAATATCTAGAATCATTAAATTATAATCGTTATAATAATAACACTAAAATGAATAAAATTATATTACTCATAGTACTGATTTTTTTAATATCTTTAAAAAATGTTCATGCAAACGAAAAAATTAAAATTGGGTTATTGATTCCTTTAACAGGTAAGAATGCTGAGATTGGTCAATCTATAATAAAGTCTACTAAACTTGCTATTAATAAAATCAATAACACATCAATTGAGATCATTCCTAAGGATAGCGGTTCAGATCCAAACATTGCATTAAGGTCGGCAAAAGAATTATCAGAGCTAGGTGTAAAGATTATAATCGGTCCAGTTTTCAATAATAGCTTAGAATATCTTAATGAATTAAAAGAAGTAACATTTTTGTCTTTGACTAATAAGAGTAATAATAGTTCAAAAAATATAATTAATGCTGGTATTAATGCTACTTCACAACTAGAGGCGATAAAAAAATTTATTAAATTAAAAGAAATAAAAAAAACTATTTTTTTAATACCTGATGCTGAATATAAAAATGAAATTGAAAAAGCAATTTCTGTTTCAAAAATAAAATTAATTAAAAAACATACGTACAATATAGACCCAACAAAACTTACAAATCAGATAGAAAAAATTACTAACTATAGAGTAAGAAAGCAAAACCTCGAAGATGAAATAACCCGGTTGGAAAAATCAAATGAGAATAACAAAAAAAACTTGATTGAAAAACTAAAAAGGCGTGATACGCTAGGAAATGTTAAATTTGACTCTTTAATAATTGCAGACTTCGATGAGAGTCTTAAAAGTGTCACAACTTCATTATTATACACTGATATTTCACCAAAAAAAAAATATTTTATAACACTTAATCAATGGTTTGATGAGTCTCTTTTAAATGAAACGAGTTCACAACCACTTTATTTCCCATCAATAAATAAAAAAAATTACGAAAATTTTTCATTGGAATATTTTAACAAATTTGAACAACGCCCAAATCAACTTTCTTTTTTAAGTTTTGATTTAGTAGGACTTATTTATTACTTGATACTTCAAAACAAACTAGTAATTGATGATAAAATTTTTGCAAAGCAAACTTTATTTAAAGGAAAAGTTGGAATTTTTGAGATAAAGAATAATAAAATTAATCATATTCTTAATTTTTACAAGGTTGAGGATAAAGCTTTTAAAAAAATTTTTTAATCTTTTTAAAAGCTTTGAATCTATGATCTATTTTGTATTTTTGAATTGGTTTCATTTCACCAAAAGTAATTTTTTTTCCCTTTGGGATAAAAATAGGATCATAACCAAAACCATTTTTTCCCTTCTTAGATGGTGAAATATATCCCTCAACTTTTCCAATAGAATTTATTATTTTACTCAATCCAAAAATAGTCAAGGAACATACAAATCTTGCTTTTACTTTTTTTACTTTCCAGTCTTTATCTTTTTTATGTAATTCTTTAAAAACTCTATTCATCGCCTTATCGAAATCTCCTTTTTTACCACCCCACCTAGCTGAATAAATACCTGGATCGCCATCTAAAATATCTATTTCAAGACCTGAGTCATCTGATAAACACACCATTTTTGATTTTTTAAAAAAATACTGAGCCTTAATTAAGGAATTTTCTTGAAAATTTTTCCCATTTTCTAAGGGACTTTTGATTTTAAAGTTTATTGGAGAGTAAGTTTTGAGGTTTTCAGGTAGTAAATCCCTAATTTCTCTCAGTTTTCCTTTATTATTGGTGCCAATCAATAGTTTTGTAATTTTTTTTTTTAACATCTAGCAATTATCAAATTTCATACCATATAAGTGACAATGGAAAAAGATCAAAACATTGGCATTCGAGATGAAGAACTAGAGTCAAAAGATGAAGTTTCTGAAAATCATGATGAAAAATCAGAAATAAACGCTTCCGAAAAAAGCCAAGAAATCGAAGAAGTCAGCCCAGAAGAAAAAATAAAAGAACTAGAGGATAAAATAGCTAGAGCTTTTGCTGAAATGGAAAATCAAAGAAGAAGGTTTGAAAAAGAAAGAGAGGACGCTTTTAACTATGGTGGTTTTGCTTTTGCAAAAGAAACTTTAAATTTATTTGATAATTTTGAAAGGTCAAAAAAAATCTTAGAAAATGATGAAGCTTTGAAAGATACAGAGTCATTAAAAAAAACTTTAGAACATTTTGATATTATAAACAACGACATGGTATCTATTTTGTCAAAAAATGGAATTGTACCCATAGATTCTATTGGTAAAAAATTAGATCCTAATCTTCATCAAGCCATGATGGAAATAGAAGATGACCAAAAAGAACCCGGAACAATAATACAAGAAATCCAAAAAGGATTTATGATGAAAGATAGGCTGCTTAGACCAGCTTTAGTTGGGGTGTCAAAAAAAAAAGAAAAAAAAGATGAAAAAAGTGAGGAAAATAAAGAGAATTTGAACAATTAATAGTATTGGTCAGAACTTGTAGATTAAAAATTAACACTTATATGAAGGGTAGGATTTAAATATGAGCAAAATTATCGGAATAGATTTAGGAACAACAAATTCGTGTGTATCTATCATGGAGGGTAGTCAGCCTAAAGTTTTAGAAAATGCTGAAGGTGCAAGAACAACTCCTTCTGTTGTTGCTTTTACAGATGATGGAGAAAAACTTGTAGGTCAACCAGCAAAAAGACAGGCTGTTACTAATCCTGAAAACACTATTTTTGCAGTAAAAAGATTAATTGGAAGAAATTTTGAAGATCCGACAGTAAAAAAAGATATTGCAGCAGCACCTTTTAAAATAGTTAATTCCGAAAAAGGTGATGCATGGCTTGAAGCAAAAGGTGAAAAATATTCTCCTTCGCAAATATCAGCTTTTATACTTCAAAAAATGAAAGAAACAGCTGAAAAATATCTGGGTCAAGAGGTAACTAAAGCTGTAATTACTGTGCCAGCTTACTTTAATGATGCTCAAAGACAAGCAACAAAAGATGCGGGTAAAATTGCAGGACTAGAGGTCTTAAGAATTATTAATGAGCCTACAGCTGCTTCTTTAGCCTATGGTTTGGATAAAAAACAAAATAAAAAGATTGCTGTTTATGATCTAGGTGGCGGAACATTTGATGTATCTATTCTTGAACTAGGTGATGGTGTATTTGAAGTTAAATCAACTAACGGAGACACCTTTTTAGGTGGAGAAGATTTTGACAACGCTATTGTTGATTATTTAGTTGGAGAATTTAAAAAAGATAATGGTATTGATCTAAAGACTGACAAGTTAGCCTTACAAAGACTAAAAGAGGCGGCAGAAAAAGCTAAGATTGAATTGTCATCAGCAGAACAGACAGACGTGAACTTACCATTTATAACAGCAGATAAAACAGGACCTAAACATATAAATTTAAAAATGACTAGAGCAAAATTAGAAGCTCTGGTTGAGGATCTAATTTCAAGAACTTTACCACCATGCAAAACTGCTCTTAAAGATGCTGGAGTAACAGCAAGTGAAATAGATGAGGTTGTAATGGTTGGTGGTATGACTAGAATGCCGAAAGTATTAGCTGAGGTTAAAAATTTTTTTGGCAAAGACCCAAATAAAAGTGTAAACCCTGATGAAGTGGTTGCTATGGGAGCAGCAATTCAAGCAGGCGTACTTCAAGGAGATGTTAAAGATGTGCTTCTTTTAGATGTAACACCTTTATCATTAGGAATTGAAACTTTAGGTGGTGTGTCTACAAAATTGATTGAAAAAAATACAACAATACCAACGAAAAAAAGCCAAGTCTTTTCTACGGCTGAAGACAATCAGCCAGCTGTATCCATTAGAGTTCTTCAAGGTGAAAGAGAAATGGCGTCAGACAATAAAATGTTAGGAAATTTTGAATTAATTGGAATTGCCCCAGCAGCAAGAGGTGTGCCTCAAATTGAAGTAACGTTTGATATAGATGCAAATGGAATTGTAAATGTTTCAGCAAAAGACAAGGGAACTGGAAAGGAACAAAAAATTCAAATTCAAGCCTCAGGTGGCTTAAGTGATGAAGAAATTGAAAAAATGGTTAAAGAGGCTGAAGCGAATAAAGATGCTGATAAAAAGAAAAGAGAGTCAGTAGATGTAAGAAATCAGGCTGATACTTTAATTCATTCGACAGAAAAAAATCTAAAAGAACACGGTGCTAAAATTTCAGATACTGAAAAAAAAGCTATCGAAGACTCATCTTCAAGTCTAAAAGAAGCTCTAAAGGGAGAAGACGTAGAGGATATTAAAAAGAAAACAGAGAGTTTAGTTCAGGCCTCTATGAAATTAGGAGAGGCTATCTACAAGTCTCAAGAAAAAAAACCAGATTCATCTAAGCAAGGTGATAAAAATGATGAAGGAAAAAAAGACGATAATGTAGTGGATGCAGATTTTGAAGAGGTAAAAGAAGAAGCAAAAGAAGTAAAAGAAGAAGATAAAGAAAAAAGCGCTTAAGACTCAAAACAACACTATCATCTTAAAGTAACTTATGGCTAAAAGAGATTTTTATGACGTCTTGGGTGTTGGTAAAAATGCTAGTCCTGAAGAATTAAAATCTGCTTATAGAAAATTAGCAGTAAAACACCATCCAGACAAAAACCCTGGTGATAAAACTTCAGAAGATAAATTTAAAGAAGCAGGCGAAGCTTACGGTATTCTTTCAGATCCTGAAAAAAAACAGAACTATGATAATTTCGGCCATGCTGCCTTTGAAAATGGTGGTGGAAGACAAAGTGGAGGTTTTGGTGGAGCTGATTTTTCAGACATTTTCGAGGATTTTTTTGGAGACTTTGGAGGTGGGGGAAGATCTAGAGGTAGAAGAAGTACAAATAATAGAGGCTCTGACTTAAGATATGATTTATCAATTACATTAGAAGAAGCTTACGAAGGAAAAAAACAAGATATAAAATTTTCAACTACTGAAAAATGTCCTACATGCAAAGGAAATGGATCTAAACCAGGGTATTCTCCAGACAGGTGTACTGTTTGTGGTGGAAATGGTAAAGTAAGATCTAACCAAGGTTTTTTTACAGTACAGCAAACTTGTCCTCAATGTGCCGGCAGCGGTGAAGAAATAACAAACCCATGCAGTGATTGTAACGGACAAGGTAATAAACAAGCTTCAAAAAAATTATCTGTAACAATACCAAAAGGTGTGGATGATGGAACAAGAATAAGATTGGCTGGAAAAGGAGAGGCTGGAACCAAAGGGGGTACTAGTGGTGATTTATATTTATTCATAAATGTTCATTCTCATGATCTTTTTAAAAGATCGGACGAAAATTTATTTTTTGAATTTCCTATTTCAATAGCTGATGCTGCACTTGGAACGACAATAGAAATACCAACTATTGACGGAGGTAGAGCAAAAATAAAGATTCCAGATGGGACTCAAAGTGGCAAACAGTTTAGACTAAAAGGTAAAGGAATGCCCTACATGAGAGGAAGTGGTAATGGCGATCTTTATGTCCAGGTAAATACTGAAGTACCAATTTCACTAAATAAAGCACAAAAAGAATTGCTTGAAAAATTTAGAGAAATTGAAAATGAAAAATCAAATCCAAGTATTAAAAAATTCTTTCAAAAAGCTAAAAGTTTTTGGAAAAACTAAAAGACTAATACGATAAAAAAGGTTAATATTTTCTTAAATGAAAAAAATTAATTTAGCTATTACTGGATGCCTTGGAAGAATGGGTCAACAACTTATTAAATCCTCTAAACCTAATAGAAATTTTAAGTTAGTTTCTCTTACAGAAAATAAACCTATTAATAGAAAAATAGCTGGCATCAAAATAAGTCTAAATACAATCGAGACATTTAAAAAAACTGACGTTATTATAGATTTTACAGTTCCAAAATGTACCCTTGAAATCCTTAAGATTGCTTCAAATTTAAAAAAAAAAGTTGTTATTGGAACTACTGGCTTTACCCAAAAAGAAGAAAAAATAATTGAAAAATATTCAAAAAAAATTCCAATATTAAAAGCAGGAAATATGAGCTTAGGAGTTAATTTACTGATGTACTTGACTGAAATTGCATCTGGGTCTCTTGGGGATAATTATTTAAGTAAAATATTTGAAATTCATCATAAACATAAAAAAGACTACCCATCAGGAACAGCTTTAATGCTTGGAAAAGGCATTGCTGATGGAAAGAACAAAAATTTATATAATCTAATAGGTAAAAAATTTTTAAACAAAAAATCATTTCCTTTTGGGAAAAAAATTAATTTTAATTCTTTGAGAAAAGGTAAGATTATTGGAGAACATGAGGTTACTTTTTCAAGTGGAAAAGAAATAATAACTTTAAACCATGAAGCATTTGATAGAACTTTATATTCAGATGGTGCTTTAACTGCAGCAAAATGGCTTACCAATAAAAGAGCTGGACTTTATTCAATGAGAGATCTATTGAATTTTAAATAATGCATGAAAAAGAGAAAGCAAAAAAGATATTAAAAATATTAAATAAAATTTATCCCACCACACCTATTCCTTTAAAGCACAGAAATAAATTTACTCTTTTAACTTCTGTTCTTTTATCGGCACAATGTACAGATCTAAATGTTAACAACGTAACAAAATATATATATCCAAAATACAACAAACCTGAACACTTTGTTAAATTAGGAAGGAAAAAAATTGAAAGACTAATAAAAAGTATTGGTATCTTTAGAATTAAGGCAAAAAGCATCTATTTAATGTCTAAACAACTTTTAGAAAAGCATAATGGAAGTGTACCTAAAACATTTGAAGAGCTAGAAAAACTACCTGGCGTGGGCCACAAAACTGCTAGTGTGGTTATGTCTCAAGGTTTCGGATTGCCTGCTTTTGCAATAGATACACATATCCATCGTTTAGCTCAAAGATGGGGATTAACAAATGGAAAAAATGTTACACAAACTGAAAAAGATTTGAAGAGAATTTTTCCCAAGAAAACGTGGAGTAAACTTCATCTACAAATAATTTATTATGGAAGAGAATATTGCCAGGCCAGAAGTTGCTATGGTTTAACTTGTAAAATTTGTACTACTTGTTATCCTAATCGTAAAAATCCAATTAATATAAAAAAAGCTTGATATGAAAATTCTAGGTATCGGAAATGCGATAGTTGATGTTATTTGTAAAGTTGAGGATAAGTACTTATTAGAAAATAGATTAACAAAAAGTACCATGAAACTTGTTGATGAAATTGAGTTCAAAAAATTACTATCGTCTCTAAAAATTGAAAATACTGTTTCTGGAGGATCTGTTGCCAACTCTATTGTTGGCTTATCTCAATTAGGAAATAAGGTTGGATTCATTGGTAAAGTTAGTGATGATGACTTAGGTCACAAATATGAGAATGGGTTAAAAAAAGAAAATGTTGAATATTTCTACAAGAAAAAAAAAGAAACTCTTCCAACCGGAACTTGCTTGATATTAATTACTCCTGACTCAGAAAGAACAATGTGTACATTTTTAGGAACCTCTGGAAAAATTAATAAAAATGATGTCGATATACTATCAGTGAAGCAAAGCGAAATAACTTTACTAGAGGGGTATTTATGGGATGAAGGTGAGCCTAAATCAGCCTTTGATAAAGCAATTGAAAATTCAAATAAAATAGCGATGTCACTGTCCGATTTATTCTGTGTTGAAAGACATAAGAAACATTTTTTAGATTTAGTTAAAAATAAAATTGATATTACTTTTGCTAATGAACAAGAAATTACTTCATTAATTAACGCTAAAAACTTTGATGATGTTATTTCATTTGGAAAAGAAAATCGCAAAGTGCTTGTGATCACTCGAGGAGAAAATGGAAGTGTTGCAATCAATAAAGAAGAGGTAGTTGAATGTGAAAGTAAAAAAAATCTTAAAATATTAGACTTAACAGGAGCTGGTGATTTATTTGCAGCAGGTTACCTTCATGGTTACATTAATAATTTATCAGTGAATGAAAGTCTTAAAAGTGGCACTGAAATGTCATCAAAAATAATTCAACAAATAGGGGCTAGACTTATTTAGCTTTTTTTCTTTTATAACTACCCTTGCCTTTTTTAGGTTTTACAACTCTTTGCCTAAATTTAAGATTTTTTAAAGACTTTGCTATAAAATTTTTTTTATTCAATAAAATATCCTTCATCACTACTAATGATTAAATTTTTATCGCCAAACTTGTCACTTATTTTTTTTCTTAATCTATAAATATGGGTTTCAACTGTATGTGTTTCTAAATCTGAAGCATATCCCCATATATTCTTTTGTAACTCTAAAACACTGTGTTTAACTTTTTTTTTATCTAAATATAATATAATTTCAATTTCTTTCTCAGTTAATTTTAAATTAATTTCTTTTTTAGAAATAAATTTTGAATTTAAATTCAAAATGTAGTCTTTAATATTAATTTTGGATTGAAGATTAAATTTTAATTTTATCAGGTTAATATTAATTAGCTCAACCAATCTAACTATAGGCATTGGCAAATCATCCAAAACTAATAAATTTTTTCCACTTAAACTCTTATTATTTGGGCTTGTTATTATTAGTGAGTCTTCTGTAATATTTTTTTTATCATTAATAACATCTGTCTCTTTTTCGTGTTTTATTACATTAAAAGACAAATCATCTTTGATCTCATTTAAGATCTCGTATAATGAATTAAAGTTAACAACATTAACATTCTGCTTAATCATTGATAGGGTAACTTATGACAATCTACATAAAAAATAAAGATACTCTTATGATTGATAACTTTATTATAAGATGCTGTATAGGGAAAAACGGCATAAGTTCAAGAAAAAGAGAGGGAGATTACTGTACGCCAAGAGGTTTTTTTAATCTTAATAAATTGTATTTTAGAAAAGATAGAGTGGGAAATGTGCAATGTAAAATCAAAAAAAAAATTATTACCAAAGATATGGCCTGGTGTGATGATCCAAAAAATAAAAAATATAACCAAGAAATAAAAACAATTACGAAAAAAAATAAAGAGAATTTTTATAGAAAAGACAACAAGTATGATTACTTAATTACAATTAATTATAATAGTAAAAATATCCCAAATAAAGGTAGTGCCATATTTATACATCTAACTAATAATTATAATCCAACTGCAGGATGTATCGCAATTCAAAAAAAGGATTTTGAGATATTGTTAAATCTAATAGATAAAAAAACTAAAATTAAAATTGGTTAAGTTCTTTTACCAAAAATTTTAGATCCGATTCTTACAAAAGTTGGATAACATTTTAATGCCTCTAAATAATCATTTGACATACCAATACTTAACTCTTTTAAACTGAATTTATCGTTTAAAATTTTTATTTTTTTAAAATAAGTTAATGGTTGATCATTTTCTGGGGGTATGCACATTAAACCTACTACATTTAATCCAAGCTTTGAAGAGCACACTTGATAAAAATTTTCTAAATCATCTACTTCTATTCCACCTTTTTGAGGCTCTTGGCCTATATTAACCTGAATAAATATTTTCACCTTTTTGCCTTGTTTTATTTGTTCGCTAGAAATTTTTTCAGCTAACTTCATACTGTCTAATGAATGAATATAATCAAATAACTTTATTGCATATTTAACTTTGTTTGTTTGTAATTTACCGATCATATGTAGCTGTAGATGTGAAAAATCATTTTTTATATCTGTCCATTTTTCCATAGCTTCTTGAATTTTATTTTCACCAAAGTCTACATGTCCATGATTAATAAGTGGTAAAATATCACTCATAGAAAAAGTTTTACTTACTGCGATGATTTTAGCATCACCTTTATTTTTGTTAAGATTGTGGGAAATTTCTAAAATTTCCCTTTTAAGAGAAATTAGTTTATTAACTGAGTTATGCATTTTGCTTTACCAAAAATTTTTTATTTTATAAATGAATATGATAAAAATTATATTAGAAAATTAGATAAAAAGATTGCGATAATTTATCGAAATTATAAAAAAAAAGACATTTCCACGGATATTTTGAAAATTAAAAGCTGTTGCAAAAGAGATGATAGAAAATTTTATCTTTCAAATAATATCGATTTAGCTATTAAATTAAAACTAGACGGCGCCTATATTCCATCTTTTAATCAAAAACATATAAAAAAAAAAATTAAAAATGATTTTTTACTTTTAGGCTCAGCTCACAACATAAAACAAATAAAAATTAAAGAAAAACAAAATGTAGAATTAATTTTTTTATCACCAATATTTTCAACTAAGAATAAAAATAAAAAATTAGGTATTAATAAATTTAACCTTTTAGCTAATCATACTAAAAAAAAAGTTATTGCATTGGGCGGCATAAATGCCAATAATATTAATAAATTAAATTTAACAAATTCTTATGGCTTTGCCTCAATTTCTTTAATAAGAGATAATTATAATTTGGTAAAGTCAATAATAAAAAAATTTTAAAATGAATAGTAAGGATTTACATTTCAAAAATGAAATAAAAAAAATTATGAATTACTTTAATGTTGCTAAGTATGATGTTGCAATTCAAAAAAGTAAGATACTTTTAAAAAAAAATCCAGAATTTATACCACTGTTTAACATCATTGGTATTTCTTACCAAAAACAAAAAAAAAATGATGAAGCAAAAAAAACATTTAAAAAAGGTTTGTTAGTTGACCCACTATCACTTGATTTAAGACTAAATTTAGCAAACTCCTATAAAGCTGAAAGAGATTTTAATACTGCTGAAGAAAATTATCTAAAAATTTTAGAAATAAATTCGAGCCATATTTTAACACTGCTTAACTACGGTAATTTAAAAACTGATTTGAACATGGAAAATGAAGCTATTGAGCTTTATGATAAAGCTTTAAAAATTGATGATAATAATTTTACTGCACACTTTAACAAATCATTTACCTTGCAGGCTATTGGTAATTTCAAAGAAGCTATTTTTCATGCAAAAAAAACCTTAGAACTAAACAAAAATTTTACTCCAGCTGATGCTCTATTAACAAAAATTCTTGATTACAAAGAGGATGATTGGCACTTACAGTCAATGCTGGATAAAATTAAAAACCAAAAGCTAAATATTACTAATTTGTATAATCTACATTTTGCAATCGGAAACGCTTACGAAAAAATAGGAAAGTCTAGCCTGTCAATTAAACATATTAATCAAGCAAATGAACTCAAAAGAAAAAGTTTAAAGTTTAGTATAGAAGATGAAATTAATCTTTTCAACAAGATCAAAAAGGCTTTTGAAGACCTCGATATAAATTCTTTCAAAATAGATAATAACAAAGATAATAAAAATATAATATTTGTTTTAGGAATGCCTAGATCTGGCACAACACTGGTTGAACAAATTATTTCCAGTCATTCAAAAGTTTTTGGTGCTGGCGAATTATTTATTTTATCAAATATTGTAAAAGATTATTTCTTTGATGATAGTTTTAATCGGAATAAATTGAATGCTGAAACAATCAAAAAAATAGATTTTAGTGAATGGCAACAACAATATAACAATCACTTAATAAATTTTAAATTTAATGATCAATATGTCACTGATAAAAATCCTTTAAATTTTTTATGGATAGGCTTTATAAAAATAATTTTCCCTAATGCTAAAATTATTCATTGTCATAGAGATCCAGAAGAAACCTGCTTATCTATTTATAAAAATAATTTTCCAGGCACAGATTTAGGATGGACCTACAGTCAGAACGAACTTGGAAATTATTATAATCTATATAAAGATTTGATGAAATTTTGGCATAATTTATTTCCTAACTATATTTATGATATAAAGTATGAAAAATTAATTAATGATCAAGAAAATGAGAGCAAATCGCTAGTTGAAGCCTGTGGTCTCAAATGGGAAAATGATTGTTTAAATTTTCATGAGAATAAAAAACCAATTAAAACTCTAAGCATAACTCAAGCAAGACAAAAAATTTATAAAACATCACTTAATTTATCAGAAAATTATAAGGTAGAGCTCAAAGAGCTTTTTTCAATATTATCCAAATAAAAAAAAGGCCTCCAAAAAGGAGGCCTTTTAAATAAACTTTTAAGTTTAGGTATAAACTAAAATGCTAATACTAAAGAAATTTCTGTATTTTCAGTATTAGTTCCAGTAACACCACCTACTGAATCATGTTCGTTATGAGCTACTCTTAAAGAAGCGCCGCCCATAGTGTATGAAGCCATGATACCAGTGTTTTGCTCTGTACCGTTAGAAGTATCACCATCGTCTACTTCAAGTTCTCTTTCAGCATATGAAAGCGATAAGCTATCATTTACTGCAAAAGCAACTGAGTAACCATCAGTGTTTTTACCGTCAGAGGCCTTTGTGTTGTTTTGTTGCTCATTGATGAAGTAACCAACAGTAACTGGACCTGTAGCATATTTAACATAAGCTAAAGTTTCAGTTGCGTCTTCGCTTTCACCAGCAAGTGCAGTAGTACTTTCAGTCTCTGCGTGACCAAAACCAACAGTTAAACCGTCCATAGGAGCATATGATAGAACATAGTTCAAAGAAGAACCTTTGTTACCAGCTTCTGTGGCTTCGTTAACAGTTGTAGTAGCAGCTACATCAGCTTGAGCTCCTGATTTAGAACCGTCTGCGTTATCAGAGTATTGGAAGTCAGGGTTATACTCTAAGTTAATACTAACACCTGCAAAAGTATTTTTGTAACCAAATACGTTTTGAGATCCAGTAATACCTAGTGAACCTGTTCCACCACCGTGAGTTGGCTCTTCATAAGCTGTTGGTAGGATTGAATCATCAGCAGTATCAGTACCGAATGAACTCATTCCTTGATCAAAACCAATCAGACCCATTGCACCCATGTCTACAGTTAATAGTGTAGATACAGTTGATGAACCAGCATCGTTCATAGTTGTTTGGTAACTAACGGCATTACCGTTAACATCACCTGAACCTTTGAACGTAATGTTGTTTTTCATACCATATGGATTACCAGTGTTAACTGCTCCATTTGTAGTATAAGTAACTTCCGCAGTTCCTGTTACGGCCATTTCGCCAGCAGAAACTGAAAGAGTCATAAGTGAACCAGCTAACGCTGTTACACCAGTTTTCAATTTATTCATAATTTCTCCTTTTATTATTGTTTTCATATATGAATACTGGCAAAGTATTAAAAATATCCAAAATATGCATTATTTAATGGTTTTTTTGCTATTAATTTATGAAACTGTTGCAATATTGCAACAATTTTTAGTATAAATAGTATAATTAGTTCACATTAATGCTTTAAAACGCTTATATATATCAAAATTATGAAAAATTCCACATTTTTAAAAAATACAGCCTCATTAAAAAAAATTCTGCAAATTTTTCTATTTATCTTTCTTTCTGCTTTAACAGCCTCATGCGGTTTGTATAAAAAAACTGATTATAAAGATAACCCTGTTAACGACGCTGAAAAAAGAAAAAAAAATCTTGAGGAAGGAAGAGGGTTTAGACTTTCTACTGCAATGAACAAAAAAGGAGGTGTTTTTGATTTTGCATCATCAAATCCAATGTGGAGAGCTTCATTAGATGTTCTAGATTTTATTCCTTTAGTAAACGCTGACTATGGTGGAGGTATAATAATTACAGACTGGTTTTCTGAAAACAACTCAAAAGATTCTATCAAAATAACAGTAATGTTTTTATCCAATGAAATAAGAGCTGATGGCTTAGAGGTTATTATCCATGAAAAAAAGTGTTTAAATGAAACGTGTGCAACATCTCTATTGGAAAGTAATATTAATAATGAAATAAAACTAGCTATACTTAAAAAAGCTGCGAAACTAAAAACTTCAGACTTAAAAAAGGCTGTTAAAAAAGATGGGGAGTACCCAGTCAAAAAAAATAACTAATTAGCAATTAATAACTATTGTTAATATAAATTTTAATTATTCATGTTAATATTTATTAATTTTTATGGATAGATATAATTTTAAAATAACTGAAAATAAGTGGCAAAAGTTTTGGGATAAAAATAAATATTTTTCTTCTAAAGTTAATAAAAATAAAAAAAAGTTTTACTGTCTAGAAATGTTTCCATACCCTTCAGGAAAAATTCACATGGGCCATGTTCGTAATTATACGATTGGTGATGTTACTGCTAGGTATAAGTCTATGCAAGGCTTCAATGTCTTACACCCTATGGGTTGGGACTCGTTTGGTATGCCTGCTGAGAATGCTGCAAAACAAAATAACTTAAACCCCAAGGAATGGACGGAAAAAAATATCTCGACAATGAGATACCAGTTGAAACAATTGGGGCTCTCAATTGATTGGAGTAGAGAGATATCTACTTGTTCTGACGAATATTATAAACACCAGCAAAAATTTTTTTTAGAACTTTATGATAAAGGCCTCGTTTATAGAAAAGAAAACTATGTTAATTGGGATCCTATCGATCAAACAGTTTTGGCAAATGAGCAAGTTATTGATGGTAAAGGCTGGAGATCTGGAGCGCTTGTAGAGAGAAAGAAATTAAATCAATGGTTTTTTAATATATCAAAATTTTCAGAAGATCTCCTTAGTGGTTTAGACGATTTAAAAGAGTGGCCAAACAAAGTAAAAACCATGCAAAAAAATTGGATTGGTAAATCGTTTGGGTGTGAAATTAAATTTAAAATAGAAGGAGATCTTCCAGTTAAAGAAATAAATTGTTTTACAACTCGTCCTGATACATTATTTGGTTTTTCTTTTTTAGCACTTTCAGCTGACCATCCACTCTCTAAATATTTTGAAAATGATAAAAGCTTTATTGAATTCAAAAAAAAATGTTCTCAAAGTGGAACAACGGAAGAGTCAATAGCTCAAGCCGAAAAAATTGGTTTTAAAACAAACTTAGTTGCTCTAAATCCTCTTGATGAAAATTTAAAAGTGCCAGTCTATTTTGCAAACTTTGTTCTTATGGACTATGGTTTTGGAGCAGTTTTTGGTTGTCCAGCACACGACCAAAGAGATTTGGATTTTGCAATTAAGTATAATTTAGATGTCAAAGCAGTTGTAAAACCTGTTGATGAAAATAATGACTTTAAAGTAAGCGACGTTGCTTATACTGGTGGTGGAGTAATATTTAATTCTAATTTTTTAGACAACTTGAAAGTTCCGGAAGAGTCAATTGTAGAGACTATTAAAATTTTAGAGAAAGAAAAACTAGGAAAGAAAAAAATTAATTTTAGATTAAAAGATTGGGGAGTTTCTCGACAGAGATACTGGGGATGTCCTATTCCTATCGCTTTTAACGAAAAAGATGAAATTATTAAGATCCCCACAGAGAATTTACCTGTTAAACTTCCCAAAGTTAATAATTTAAATACTCAAGGAAATCCTTTAGATCATGAAATAAACTGGAAAAAAATTGTGATTAATGGTGAAAATTGTACTAGAGAAACAGATACTTTAGACACTTTTGTTGATTCATCGTGGTATTTTTTGAGATTTTGTTCATCAAATAAAAAGGATTATGGTTTCAACATTGAAGAAATTAAGTACTGGATGCCTGTTGACCAATATATTGGTGGTGTTGAACATGCAATTTTACATCTTTTATATTCAAGATTTTTTATGCAGGCACTATCTTATAAGAACAAAGAATTAAATATTACTGAGCCTTTTAAAGGACTTTTTACTCAGGGAATGGTTTGCCATGAAACTTATAAAGATGCAAATGGCAAATGGCTAAGCCCGGAAGAAGTTGAAAGTGGTGATAAAAAAAAATTTTATAAAAAAGAAAATACAAATGAAACTGTAACTGTTGGACCGGTTGAGTCTATGTCTAAATCAAAAAAAAACACTATTGATCCAGAGGATATAATAAAAAATTATGGTGCAGATGCAGTAAGGTTTTTTATTTTATCTGATAGCCCTCCAGAAAAAGATATTCAATGGTCAAGTCAAGGGATCAAAGCTTCTTATAAATTTATACAAAAGCTTTGGGAACTTCATAAAAAAATAATTACTAAACTAAATAAAGAAAGTAAGCATGATACTGATGACAATATTAATGAACCTTTGCTTGAGTTCACAAATTCACTAATAGAAAAAATTTCAAAAAATATAGAGAATTTTAATTATAACGTAATTATTGCAAATTTTCATGAAGCTTACAATTATTTAAATGGTGAGATCCACAAAGATATAAACAATGAAGTATTTAAAGAATCTTATATTAAAATTTTACTAATGATGAGCCCTTTTATTCCACATTTGATTTCAGAGTGTTTAGAAGATTTAAACTGTAAAGAGAAAAGCTGGCCAAGTTATGAAGAAAAATATTTAGAAAAAAATGAAGTAGACATCGTAATACAAATTAATGGTAAAAAAAGATCAATGATAAAAATAAAAAAAAATACTGAAAAAGAAAAAATTCTAGTGGAGGTGAAAAAAGATGAAAAAGTTATCAAAAACCTAGATAATAGAGATATCTTTAAATATATATATATTGAAAATAGACTAATAAACTTAATTATAAAGTAATGAAAAAAAAATTTAAAATTATATTCTTGTTTTTATTCTTAGGTGCTTGTGACTACCAACCTATTTTTTCATCAAAAGACTTTGGATTTAGTATTTCTGATATTGAGATAAAAAATAAGAATAATTTAACTAATCAAATTGTAAGATCATTAAAAAAATACAATGGTTTTGGTGAAAATAGAGTCTATACAATTGAGCTGTCAGCAAAAAAAAATAAAGATGTAGCCGCAAAAGACTCGAAGGGCAATATTAAAACATACAGAATAAATATTGTTTGTGATTTTAAAATCTATGAAAAAAATGAAATATTAAAATCAAAAAAAATTACAAAAAACTTTATGTTTAATAATGACTCAGATAAATTTAAATTAAGAAAATATGAGTCTAAAATTGATAAAAATTTAATTGATGAAGTAATTAAGGATTTAATTTTAGAACTA
>JAOIYV010000001.1 GCA_028226735.1 Candidatus Pelagibacter sp. | reverse complement strand
GAATGCACCCTCCATTAGATCATATATTTTCATTCGTTCTTTTTTCAATTGTAGGTATGTCTGATTTTTCAGCTAATTTATCTTATTTGATTGGATATGCTTTTTTTCAAATTTACTTATTTAGATTGATTAACCAAAAAGATTCTAATTTTATTGTAAATTTTTTATCAACAATATGTATATTTACTATTCCTCTGCTTTTGAGTATGAGCACATGGACAGAGTCTGCTATCTGGTCAGCAATGTTTTTTATAATTATCTTATTAGAAATTTTTTATTTAGATAAGATAAATTTTTTAAGAGTAATATCAATAATTTCTATCGCAACTTTGTTTAGAATTTCTATTTTTATTACGTTATTACCTATGATTATTTATTTTTTAAGTGATTTATTTAATGAAAAAAAGATAAATTTATCAAATTTAAAAAATATTTTTTTTACTTTAAGTCCTATAATAATTTTCTTGCCTTTTCTTTTTAATAGTATTTTTTTTGGAACCCCAACATTTACAGCGGTAACACAAAATTTAGAAAATGAGACCAATTTATTTCAAAATTTTTTTATAGCATTAGAAACAGATATAATTTGGATAACCGTATTAAATTCTATTTCATACTGGTGGATATTTTTAATTTTATTCATTTTTTTTACAGATAAAAATAAATTTTTTCTGAGTTTAATATTAGTGATTTATATCATTTTTTCTTTATTAGTTTATTATTCAATAGATCAAGCCGTGTGGGGTTTATCTAAGTATGCAAGTGAATATGCTTTACCACTTTGTGTTTTAGGTTTCTTAAATTTTATTTTTATTCTAAAAAAAATAAGAATTAACAATCTATTTATTGGTTTTTTTTTAACAATACTAATTTGTTTAAATTTATTTGATTTCGTCAAAACTCCCATTAAAAATAAAGCCCAAGATGAAATGATTAATACCTACTCTATTGATATAAAAAAACTTAATAGTGATCTAAGATTATTCAATTACAAACTTGTTTATAATTTAAAAGACTCTTTTAGTTATATTAAAAGTAAAAATTTAGATGGTAATGCGTACTTAGTAGGTACAACATATGGTTTTTTACCTGAAATTTTAAATGGTTATAAGGTCAAACAAATACTGAAAACAAAAAAGATTCTCAATAATCAAAAAATTCTTCAATCACAAGGTATTGAGCTAACAAAACGAGTATCTATGGACAGTAATATTAAGGCAATTTTACTTGCAGATGTTAAGAATATTGATGATACAATTAGTAATTTGATAAGTGAAAATTGGAAAATAGAAAAAAAATTTTTCAACACTAAATTTAGATCAACGTTGTATTTATTAACACCTGAGCTAAACAACTAATAAAAAGTTATTAAAGAGAAGCAGGAAAGTGTGAAGGGGTGTTCTGTTACCCGGTGCCCCAGACCGTGCTTCTATAATCCTTATTTTGCAACAAAGTTGCTAGAGCAAATACCAGAAGTTTGAGAGTTATTTCGACTCTCGTTCGACTCTTATTTGTGTTAGCTTTGACACATGAATTTGAGAGAGATTCTATTTAAACTTGGCACAGAATATCAAACTGAAAAAAAGAAAACAGACAAAGGGGTTAAGCCAATTTATATTCCACCTGGCAATAAATTTGCACAGTGGATAACAAGAGAAATACCAAAAAGTATTGAAGAATCATATAAACAAGAAATTCAAGGATTAAAAGTATATTCAAGTGCTGGACAATCAAGTTGGGTGACAAGCCCTTGGTTGGTTATACTTGATCCAAAAACTTGTACTCAACCAAACGGAAGAACATCGGTACAGGCAGGTTTTTATCCAGGTTATAGCTTTTCAAGAGACGAAAAAAAAATAACATTTTTTTTGGGGCAAGGTGAATTCAATGTTAGAAAAAATTATCCAAAAGATGTAGATCACATGCTTATCACAAGGGCAATAATCTTAAAAAAAAAAGTCCCTGAATATAAAAAGAATTTTATAGATGTTTCAAAATCATCGGTCTTAAAAGAAAGTTTAATGAAAGATAGATGGGTTAAAAGTTCAGCTTTTGGTGCAATCTATAAAACTCAAAATTTGCCTTCTGAAGAAAAATTAAGAGAAGATTTAGTTAATATGATCACTTTATATAAACTTGCAATTAAAAGAGGAGGACTTTCTGAAGAGGTTTCTAAAATAGTTTATATTGACCAAGATGAGGCAACTGGTGGCGAAACAAAAATAAAAAAACATATCAATAAAGAAATTGAAATCATAAAAACTGACCCTAAATTGATAAAAAAATTAAAGTCAGATAGTGATTATACTTGTCAGGCATGTGGTTTAAAATATGAAAAAGTTTATGGAGACTACAGCAAGAATAAAGATTTTATAGAAGCACACCATATAGAGCCTAAATTTAAAGTTAAAAAAGAAGCAGAAACAGATAAGAAAATGTCTCGATCAGCAAAAGATTTTGCAATGTTATGTGCCAACTGTCATAGAATGATACATAGAATGATGAGAAAAGATAAAGACAGAATTATTTCTTTAAGTGAGTTTAAAGACAGAATAAATTCAAATTTTAAGGATCAAATAAAAAATTTATAAGTGAAAATAGACATAAATTTTAATTTTTATTCTGATACACCTGAAGGGAAGGACCCTGACTCTTATAGTCCAACGCTTCGAAATTATCACAAAATACTTTGGAGCAAAGTATTGCCTAATGGGTCAAAATTTGAATTAGACGATAAAACTCCCAATCTGCTACACCATAAATCAGAATTAGGTGAATTTTTTCTATCTAGTGATTCAATAGCTCACACTTATAGCAACATAAAAAGTACAACTAATATTATTAATAGTATTGAAACTGATGAGATAGACAATTTTGTCTCTCTATGTAGTGCAATTGGTGGTTATATTATTTATCCATCTAAAAGAATAAATAATCAAATGACAATTAATGGAGCCAGAGGCGTTAATAGAAAAATTAGAGATAGATTTGATTTAACATTAGAATGTATAAGACAACATTATATAAATGAAAATAATCCATTAACTGATACCTTAAAAAGATATTCATCATTTTTTAATTTATTTAATAGTTTTCAAGGATATGTTGATTTTTTTCTACTTCAAGATTTAGTCTCAAATAACTATTCTTCTATAAAGTATTTAATCCCTTTTAGTAGTTTTGAAAATTCTCCACTACCAAGAGATATAGACGAGTACAGGTTATATAAAAAGAATTTGACCAATTTTGTTTTAGCTAGAGGCCAAAGAATTCAAAATTTCGACTCTGGTTCGACTCTTGATGTTATCAAACGTTAATTATCATTATAAATAAAGAGAAGTAGATGTGTTGAGTAGGGGCGTTCTGTTACCCGGTGCCCCGGACCGTGCTTCTATAATCCTTATTTTGCAACGATGTTGAAATGTTAAAATGCAGAAAATTATCTAAAATTCCGCCACTAGTCCGCCAGAGAAGATAGTCCAGTACTAGCAATACTTAAAATCATATCATCATAATTCATATCAAGATTTAGCACACATGATCTATAAAAATATCCTTTACGAAGACCAGGCATTAAATTGGCTTCTATAAAATGGGGAACACCTAATTGGTTCATTTTAATATCAATTCTACCTAAAGATTTTCCTCCTAGAGCTTTAAAAGAGTCTTTAGCCAATTTAGAAAGTTTGTCAAAAACTACAATATCAGAAACAAGAATTACACTCTCTTCATCATTTTTTTTAACATCAAAATCAAGAATACAGTGACCGTCTATATTTTTTTTTATAATAATTTCTATTGGCATGGCCCTTAAACTTCCATCAATACTGTCTTCAAAAATACCAACACTATATTCTTTTCCTGATAAATATGTTTCAACTAAAGAAGGTGAGTTTTGATTTATTTTAATATCTAATACCTTTGTTGTAAAATCTTCAAAATTAAATACTAAGGAATTTTTATCTACACCTCTGCTATCTCCACCCGTTACTGGTTTTATAAAAAGAGGAAATTTTATTGGTATTGATGACTCTTTTAAATATTCACCTGGATTAGTAATAAAAAAATCTGCAGTTTTAATATTATTTTTTTGCATAATCTTCTTTGCTTTATTTTTATCACTTTCATTATCAAGAGCTGCTTTACTTGAAGCAATATATGGGATTTCAAATATTTCTAAATAGTCATTTAGCCATATATTTTTATTATTAAAAGAGAAGTATTTAACACCAGAGAATACTAAATCAGGTTTTCTTTTAACTAGAGATTCAAGATCTTCTTCTGAGTTAATTTCAGTTATTAAAACATTTTCGTATCGTTTAGATAAAATCTTTAAAACTTTTTTTTCTTCTAGAATAATTCCAACATTATCTTGATGAGAATTTATCTCACCCAAGTTAGGAACAATAACTATCTCAATTGATTTATTAATTTTAATTGGAACAAAGTTCCCTTTTTTAAATGGCAGAACAGAAGTTGCTATAGAAATAGGTTTTTTTGTTATATCATTTATAATCATAATAAATTGGTTTAATTATCTACACAAAAAAAGTGTGTATAATTAAGTCTCTTTAGATGGGTACTTTCCGAAAAATACTTGCCTAAGCAATGAAGATTAATATTATATGGCAGTATCTAAAAGATTCTTTATATCAGTTAGTGTTAGCAATAGATAGGGTAATATAAAAAAATTACGCCACCAGTCCGCTAAAAACCAATTTAAATGTTAATCAGTATTACAAATAAAGAGAAGTAGAAGAGTTGTAAGGGGCGTTCTGTTACCCGGTGCCCCAGACCGTGCTTCTATAATTAACCTAAGTTAACTATGCAGCAATAGCGTAACTTTCGTTAGCATTTATAAATTAGCCCGTTACGGTGGAACAATTCCGAACGAAAGAATAGCCTTTAGTCATCCGTCGATCCTAGTTCACCCCCATAAGTTGTAAATGGTGGAGGTGGTGGGTACTGCCCCCACGTCCGTAATGGTTATTACGAAATTCGTTTATCGTCGTAGTTGGCAAGCCAACAGTATTAATATAAAAGCAATTACAAGAGATTCAATAAAAATCATGAAATTAACTAAAGAACAAGCAAAAGAGATTAAAGATCAACAATCTCAACAGAGTCCAACTAAAAGAGTCACTGCTCCTGAACTTGAAAAAATTCTTTATGAGGCAATGCCAGCTTTAGACCATGGTTTTGTAAGGGTAATTGATTATATGGGAGATGATACTTCGATAGTTCAGTCAGCTAGAGTTTCATATGGAAAAGGCACCAAACAAGTATCGACAGACTCAGGATTAATTAAATATTTAATGAGACATTGGCATAGCACTCCATTTGAAATGTGTGAAATTAAATATCATGTTAAACTTCCAATTTTTATTGCTCGTCAATGGATCAGACACAGAACAGCAAATGTAAATGAATATTCAGCAAGATACTCTATTTTAGACAAAGAATTTTATCTACCAACACCAGAAAACTTAGCGGCTCAGTCAGCTAGCAATAGACAAGGTAGAGGTGATGTGATTGAAGGTGAGCAGGCAAAAGAGGTTTTAGAACTTTTAAAAAATGATGCTGAAAGAACTTATGATAATTACGAAATGATGCTCAATGAAAGATTTGATGGATCAACTATTGATGAAAATAAAAAAGGTTTAGCAAGAGAACTTGCAAGAATGAATTTAACTCTAAACACTTATACCCAATGGTATTGGAAAACAGACTTATTAAATTTAATGAATTTCTTAAGATTAAGAGCGGATAGTCATGCTCAATATGAAATAAGAGTATATGCAGACATAATGTTGGATACTGTAAAAAAATGGGTACCAATTACCTATGATGCATTTATGGACTATAGAGTTGGTGGTACAGAAGTTTCTGCAAAAGGGAAAAAAATCATTCAAAAACTTATTAAAGGAGAAAATGTTGTTGCTGATGATTCGGGTTTATCTAAAAGAGAATGGAATGAACTAATGATTGCTTTTGATCTTAAAGATAAAATCGTTTAACTTTGACATAAGATTATAAAAAGAAATTTAATCAGACTAAATGCTAAAAAAAATTTCGTATATAATATATTTATTTTTAAGATTTTTAGACAATATACTCAAATTTATTTTTAAAAAAAGTTTCTTATTTTGGTTTAAAGAATTTTTAGAAAAAGATTCGTATCAGTCCATTGTGATATTGAACAAACATATAAATTTTTTTATACCCAATCAATTAACTCAATGGAGAATTAAAAGTTTTTTTGAAAAAGAGCCAGAAACTTTGGAGTGGATTGATACTTTTGATAACACAAAAAAATTTATCTTTTGGGATATTGGGGCCAACATTGGTATTTATTCTATATATGCAGCATTGAAACATAGTAATTGTGAAATAATTAGTTTTGAGCCATCAACTAGTAACTTAAGAACACTAAGTAGAAATATATCAATTAATAATTTAGAAGATAAGATAAAGATTTTTACAAACCCGCTAAGTAATAACTCAAACAAATTTTTACAAATGAAAGAAGAAAACTTTATAGAAGGAGGAGCATTAAATTCTTTTGGTGAAGATTATAACTTTGAAGGAAAAAAGTTTAAATCAGGAATGAAATATCAATTACTTGGAAAATCAATTAATTCAATTTTAGATGACAAAATGTTAGAAGAGCCCAATCATATCAAAATAGATGTAGATGGAATTGAACACTTAATTCTTGAGGGAGGAAATAAGTATCTTAAAAATGAAAACCTTATTAGCTTATCAGTAGAAATCAATGAAAACTTTGTCGAACAGTACGAGGGAGTTTTAAAAATTATGAAGGATAATAACTTTAATATTTTACATAAAAAAAATAATAAAGAGGTAAAAAAAAATATATCAAACAAACACAGTAATACGTACAATTATATTTTTGTCAGATAGTTAGCTTAAATAAATCGATTTAATATTTTTTGCTAAATTTATATATATTTTTGAAATTTCATGATCAGGATTGCTTTCTACAATTGGCTTTCCCATGTCACCATATTTTCCTACTTCAGAGTTAATTGGAATTTCTCCTAAAAATTCTTTATCAAATTCTTGTGCAGTTTTTTTAACACCACCTTCTCCAAAAATTTTATATTTTTTTCCATCATCTCCAACAAAGTAGCTCATGTTATCTATTAAGCCTAAAATTTTTACACCAAGTTTATCAAACATCTTGATACCTCTTTTTACATCTAGCAAGGCAACCTCTTGAGGAGTTGAAATTATAATTGCACCATCCATTTTAATTTCTTGAGAAAAAGTCAATTGAGTATCTCCAGTTCCTGGAGGCATGTCTACTATTATAAAATCAAGATCTTTCCATGAAACTTTCTGAGTAAAAGTTTTTATAGCACTGGTAACCATTGGTCCTCGCCAAATCATTGGTGTTTGTTGATCAGCAAGAAAACCAATTGACATGCATTGAATATCATATTTAAGAATAGGAGTTAAAGTTTGACCATCACTTTTTGGTTTTTCGTTGATATTGAACATTTTTGGAATTGAAGGACCATAAATATCAGCATCAAGCAAACCAACTTTACAACCAATTTTTTTTAGTGCTAAAGCTAAATTCGTTGCAAACGTAGATTTTCCAACACCACCTTTAGCGCTTGAAATGGCTATAGTAAATTTTGTACCTAAAATTGGGTTTTTTGTGAATACTTTAGGCTGCATTTTTCTTTTCATTGCGTCACTTAGTTCTGGCTTTTTATCAGTCATATTCCCATCATTACTTGTTTTTTATAATAAAGACATTATATAGTTTGTCATATGCCAGATGATTTTCAAGGAAGAGGTGGAAGTCCATGGGGATCACCCCCAGGAGGAGGAAATGGTTCAGGAAGAGGACCAACGCCACCAGACATTGAGGCAATAATCAGAGATATTCAAAAAAAAATAAATAAATTTTTACCTGGTGGAAGTAAATCAGGAGGGAAACCAATCGGTTTGGTTTTAATTATTATAGCTTTTTTATGGTTAGCAAGTGGACTTTATAGAGTGGGACCCGATGAACAAGGTGTTGTGCTTAGATTTGGTAAGTTTGTAAAAACTACTCAACCAGGATTGCATTATCACATTCCACTTCCAGTAGAGACCGTTCAAACACCAAAAGTTACAAAAGTAAATAGAATTGATATTGGATTTAGATCAGAAAGAGATAGTGGTTTTTCACAAGGTGGAGGAGTTGCTGATGTTCCTCAAGAAAGTTTAATGTTAACGGGTGATGAAAATATAGTTAATATAGATTTTTCAGTTTTCTGGGTAATTAAAGATGCAGGTAAATTTTTATTTGAAATACAAGACCCAGAGGGAACAGTAAAAGCTGCTGCTGAAACTGCAATGAGAGAAGTAATTGCTAAAAGTAGAATTCAACCAGTTTTAACTGAGGGAAGAGCTCAAATTGAAATTGAAACTCAAGAAATTATTCAATCAATTCTAGATGAGTACAATAGTGGTATTCAAATTACACAAGTTCAAACTCAAAAAGCGGATCCACCTGATCAAGTAATTGATGCCTTTAGAGATGTTCAAGCAGCAAGAGCAGATATGGAAAGATCTAAAAATGAAGCTGAAGCTTATGCTAATGATGTTATTCCAAGAGCAAGAGGGGAAGCTGCAAAAATTATGCAAGCAGCAGAAGCATATAAACAAAGAGTGGTTGCGGCATCAGAAGGAGAAGCTAGCAGATTTGTGTCTATTTATAATGAATATGCAAAAGCCAAACAGGTTACCAAAGACAGAATGTACCTAGAGACTATGGAAAAAGTTTTAGCTGACATAGATAAAGTAATTATTGATAAAAATTCAGGCTCAGGTGTAGTGCCTTACTTACCACTACCAGAGCTAGGCAAAAAGAAAGTGACAAATTAATGAAAGTACAAAAAATTTTATTACCAATAGTTATTTTAATAGGAACATTAGCCTTCTTTTCTATATTTATTGTCAAAGAAGTTAATCAAGCAATTGTTCTTCAGTTTGGTGATCCTAAAAAAATTATATTAAAACCAGGTTTAAATTTTAAGATACCATTTATCCAGAATGTTGTTTTTTTAGACGGTAGGATTTTAAATCTTGATACTCCACCAGCAGAAGTTATTGCATCTGACCAAAAAAGATTAATTGTTGATGCTTTTGCAAGATTTCAAATTACAGATCCTTTAAAATTCTATATTTCGGTAGGCAATGAAAGAGTTGCAAGATCAAGATTAGCAACAATTATTAACTCAAGAATTAGAAATGTTTTAGGACAACAAGAATTGCAAACACTATTATCAAAAGATAGATCTAAGCAAATGTCTCTAATTCAAGAAGGTGTAAATACAGAAGCTAAGAAATTTGGAATTAAAATTGTAGATGTAAGAATTAAAAGAGCTGATTTACCTCAAGCTAACAGTGAAGCAATCTATAGAAGAATGCAAACTGAAAGAGAAAGAGAAGCTAAAGAATTTAGAGCGAGAGGTGCTGAAATGGCAGTAACCATCACTTCAACTGCTGATAAAGAAGTTTCAGTAATATTGGCAAATGCTAATAAAGATTCTGAAATTATGAAAGGTGAAGGTGATGGCCAAAGAAATAAAATTTTTGCAGAAGCATTTGGAAGAGATCCTGAATTTTTTGCATTTTATAGAGCCATGCAGGCTTATGAAACAGCATTAATAGGTGGTGAAACTTCTTTAATATTATCACCTGATAGTGAATTCTTTAAGTTTTTTGGACAAATTAAAAACTAAGTTTCATATATGAAGGAGCTAATAATAGCTTTTGGATTATTTCTTTTTATAGAAGGAATTTTATACACATTATTTCCATCAAAAATGAAAAATATGTTGTTAAAATTAAATGAAGTAAACAATAGTCAATTAAGAGTAGGTGGATTAATATTTTCAATAATAGGATTTATTATTATTTGGTACATTAAAAAATAAAATGAATAAATTTAAAAAAATACTAATAACATTTATTATAATCAGCTTTGCACCTCAAGTCATAGCAAAAGACATTCCGGCATCATTTGCTGACCTAGCTGAAAGATTAATGCCTTCAGTCGTCAATATTTCAACAACAACAACTGTGACAACAAATACTAACCCATTTCCAGGATTTAAATTTCCACCAGGATCTCCTTTTGAAGACATGTTTAAAGAATTTGGAACACCTCAAACAAGAAAAGCTAGTGCACTAGGTTCAGGATTTATTATAGATAAAAAAGGAATAGTGATTACGAATAACCATGTTATTCAAGATTCTGAGGATATAGTGGTTAGGGTTGATGGAGATAAAGAGTACAAAGCTAAAATTATCGGTGCAGATCCACTTTCTGATATTGCGGTTCTTCAAATTGAGTCAAAAGATAAATTCACACCAGTTAAATTTGGAAATTCTGATAAAGCAAGAATTGGGGATTGGGTTATTGCTATTGGTAATCCATTTGGTTTAGGCGGTACAGTTACATCAGGAATTATTTCAGCAAGAAATAGATCAATAGGTCTTTCAAGATATGAAGATTATATTCAGACTGATGCTTCTATTAATACTGGTAATTCAGGAGGACCATTGTTTGACATGAATGGTGATGTAATTGGAATTAATACTGCAATTTTAGGTAAAGGTGGATCAATTGGAATAGGATTTTCAATTCCATCTAATAGCGCAAAAAGAGTAATTGAACAGTTAATAGAATTTGGTGAAACAAAAAGGGGATGGCTTGGAGTTCGAATTCAAATAGTTACAGAGGAAATTGCAGAAAATGAAAAATTAGACGAACCAAGAGGAGCACTAGTTGCTAGCGTTGCAGAAAAAAGTCCATCAGATAAAGCAGGAATTAAAGCTGGAGATATAATACTAGAATTTAATGGTACCAAAATAAAAGAGATGAAAGAACTGCCCCAGATTGTTGCTCAAACAGAGGTTGGTAAAGTAGTAGATGTCAAAGTTTGGAGAAATAAAAAAGAAATAACAAAAAAAATTAAATTAGGTAGATTAGAAACTTCTGAAGATTTTAAAGAAGAAAAAAAAGAAACTGAGCCAAATATATCTGAAATTAAATCTTTAAAGATTTCTGTGAGACTGTTGAATGAAAAGGATATAAAACAAAGAAGGCTTCCAAATCAAACCACAGGACTAGTAATTACAAAAATTGCTAATGACAGTCCAATTAACTACCTAAATATAAATGATATCATTATAGAAGCTCAAAAGAAAAAAATTAAATCAGTAAAAGCATTAGAAAATATAGTTCAAACAGCACTTAAATCTAATCAAAAAACAATTTTGATTGCAATTTATAATAATCAAAACCAAAAAAGATATATTGGTGTAAAATTAGACTAAAAATGGACAATCAGTCCAAAATAATTTTAATTTCAGGTCCTACTGCTTCAGGTAAATCTAATTTTGCAATTAAAATTGCAAAAAAAATTAATGGTGAAATAATTAACGCAGACAGCATGCAAGTATATAAGATTTTTAAAATCTTAACAGCTAGACCAAATAAAAAAGAAAAAAAAAATATTAAGCATCATTTATATGGAATGATTGATTTGAATAAAAATTTTTCTACAGGAAAATGGTTAAAGCTAACAATTAAGTCCATTAAAGATATCAAACAAAGAAAAAAAATTCCCATTTTGGTAGGTGGCACAGGATTATATTTTCAATCTCTGATTAATGGATTAGTTAAAATTCCAGAAATTCCCACCAAGGTTAGAAGTAAAGTTAGATCAATACAAAAAAAGGAAGGGCAAAAAAAATTTTATAAAAAACTTATAAAATTAGATCCAAATATAAAAAATAAATTTGATCCTAATGACACTCAAAGATCAATAAGAGCTTATGAAATTAAAGTGTATACGAAAATTTCAATGTATGAATGGATGAATAAAACTAAGTCAGAATTTAAAGATTATGAATTTTTGAAATTATATCTTGATTTTAAAAGAGAAAAACTTGTTGAAAGAATTTCACTTAGGACAATCAAGATGATAGAAAATGGTGCAGTTAATGAGGTAAAAAAATTTATTAAATTAAAAATTAAAAAAGACCATAGTATCAACAAAGTAATTGGGATTGACGAATTGACACAGTACTTAAATAATCAGATCAACTTGGAGCAAGCTCAAGAACTAATCTCTATTAAAACCAGACAATATGCCAAAAGACAAGCTACATGGGCAAGAAGTAGGATGATATCCTGGAAAAAAATTAATCCAATGAAGATAAGCGACTTTATAAAAAGATTAAATAAATCAACTCTTAAACTTGACCAATTAATGTAAAGTCGAATAGATTGCCAAAATGGGTAATTTATATTCTGGAGCAGAAATTGTATTTAAGTGTTTGGAAGATCAAAAAGTTAATCATATTTTTGGATATCCAGGAGGTGCTGTTCTACCAATATATGATGAATTAAAAAACCACTCATCTATAAAACATATTTTAGTTAGACATGAGCAAGGGGCTGGACATGCTGCCGAGGGATATGCAAGATCATCTGGTAAACCTGGTGTTGTATTAGTTACATCTGGTCCTGGAGCCACAAATGTTGTTACGGCATTGACTGATGCTTACATGGATTCAGTTCCATTAGTTTGTATTTCAGGTCAAGTACCAACTCACTTGATTGGAACTGATGCCTTTCAAGAATGCGATACAACAGGAATTACGAGACCTTGTACAAAACATAATTGGTTAGTTAAAGACATAAAAGATCTTTCAAGAATAATGCATGAAGCATTTAAAGTTGCCACTACAGGCAGACCAGGACCTGTATTGGTTGACATTCCAAAAGATGTTCAATTTGCAAAATCAAAATATTCTAAACCTAAAAAAGAAAAAAAATTAAACAGTAAAGTTATTAATGGATTTAATCAAAAAGACATAGACCAATTAATTAATTTAATGGACAAAGCCTCTAAACCAGTGTTTTATACTGGAGGTGGTGTAATTAATTCAGGTCCAAAAGCAAGTGAGCTACTAAGAGAATTAGTTTCTTTAACTGGGTTTCCAATCACATCTACACTTCAAGGTCTTGGAGCTTATCCAGGCGATGATAATCAATTTTTAGGAATGCTTGGTATGCATGGAACCTATGAAGCAAATAATGCAATGCATGATTGTGATTTGTTGATTAATATTGGTGCTAGATTTGATGATCGTATTACTGGAAAAATTGATGAATTTTCTCCAAAATCAAAAAAAGTTCATATTGATATTGACCCATCATCAATTAATAAAATTGTAAAAGTTGATTTATCTATAGTAGGAGATGTTAGCGATGTAATTCGCTCTATAACCAAAAATTTAAAAAAGAAGAACTTAAATTTAGGAAAATCTAACAAACAAAAAATTTCAAAATGGTGGCAACAAATTCAAAAATGGAGAACAAAACAATCTTTAAATTTTATTAATAGCGATAAAATTATTAAACCTCAACATGCTGTACAAAGACTTTATGAATTGACAAAAAACCAAGATACTTACATAACAACTGAAGTTGGGCAACATCAGATGTGGGCAGCTCAACATTATAAATTTAATAAACCAAATAGATGGATGACATCAGGTGGGCTAGGTACTATGGGTTATGGGTTACCAGCTGCAGTAGGAGTTCAAGTTGCGCATCCAAAAAAATTAGTGGTAGATATTGCTGGAGAAGCTTCAATTTTAATGACTATGCAAGAAATTTCAACCGCAGTTCAATATAATTTACCTATTAAAATATTTATTTTAAATAATCAGTATATGGGAATGGTTAGACAGTGGCAGGAATTGTTACATGAAAAAAATTACTCTGAAAGTTATTCAGAGGCCTTACCAGATTTTGTAAAATTAGCAGAAGCTTATGGTTGTATTGGAATTAGAGCAAAAAACCCTGGTGAACTAGATGAAAAAATCATGGAAATGATAAGCATAGATAAGCCGGTAATTTTTGATTGTCATGTTGATCAAGATGAAAATTGTTTTCCAATGATACCTTCTGGAAAACCTCATAATCAAATGTTATTGGGTCCAAAAGACCAAGAAGAAAATAAGATTACTGGCAAAGGGAAAGCGTTAGTTTAAAATGGCAAAATCAAAATCAGCTTACAGCACCCCAACTAAAATTGGTAAATTAGACACTCATATTTTTGTTATTTGGGTGGATAATGAAGCAGGTGTGCTTGCTAGAGTTGTTGGACTGTTTTCAGGAAGAGGTTATAATATTGAATCTTTAGCTGTAGCAGAAGTTGATCATACAAAAAACCTCTCAAGAGTAACAATTGTTACAATTGGAACCCCACAAGTAATAGAACAAATTACTTTACAGTTAAAAAAACTAGTTCCAGTTCACAAAGTAGCAAATTTTAAAAGAGAGGATAAAAAGGTAATTTTTAAAGAAATGGCCTTATTGAAGGTAGTTGGAAATCAACAAAAGATTAAAAAAGCCATAAATGCTTGTAAAAAATTTGATCCAGTTATATTAGATAAAACAAATAAATCTATTGTAATTCAAATTACGGCATTAAGAAGAGAAATAGATAAAATGAGTAAAAATTTAAAAACACTTGGTCTTATTAGCGTCTCAAGAACAGGAGCAGTTGCAATGACAAGAGGAGCAGAAATATTTAATTAATTATTATAAAGGAGAAAAAAATGAAAATGTTTTATGAAAAAGATGCAAATGTAGATTTAATTAAGAGTAAAAAAATAGCAATTTTTGGCTATGGTAGTCAAGGACACGCACATGCATTAAATTTAAAAGATAGTGGGGCTAAAGAAGTTGTTGTCGCTCTGAGAGATGGATCTGTAAGCAAAGCAAAAGCAGAGTCCAAAGGTTTAAAAGTGATGAATTTATCAGATGCTGCCGAATGGGCTGAGGTTGCAATGATACTTACACCTGATGAATTACAAGCATCTATTTATAAGAATCATATTGAACAAAGGATTAAAGAGGGAACAAGTTTAGCTTTTGCTCATGGTTTAAATATTCATTATAAATTAATCGAAGCCAGAAAAGACTTAGATGTATTTATGGTTGCACCAAAAGGTCCAGGACATTTAGTTAGAAGTGAATTTGAAAGAGGAGGTGGTGTGCCATGTCTATTTGCAGTTCATCAAGATGGAACAGGTAAAGCTAGAGACCTTGCCTTGTCTTATGCATCAGCAATCGGTGGTGGAAAATCTGGTATAATTGAAACTACCTTCAAAGATGAATGTGAAACAGATTTATTTGGGGAGCAATCAGTTCTTTGTGGTGGATTAGTTGAACTTATTAAAAATGGTTTTGAAACACTGACAGAAGCAGGTTACGAACCTGAAATGGCATATTTTGAATGTTTACATGAAGTTAAACTTATTGTTGATTTAATTTATGAAGGTGGAATTGCAAATATGAATTACTCAATTTCAAATACAGCAGAGTATGGTGAATATGTATCTGGAAAAAAAATAGTAGATAGTGAAAGTAAAAAAAGAATGAAAGAAGTTCTAGCAGATATTCAGTCTGGCAAATTTACTAAAGATTGGATGAAAGAGTGTGAAAGTGGTCAGAAAAACTTCTTAAAAATGAGAAAAGATCTTGCAGACCATCCAATCGAAAAAGTTGGAGCTGAATTGAGAGCTATGATGCCTTGGATTGGTAAAAAGAAATTAATAGACAGCGATAAAAAATAATATTTAGTTTAAGGATATTAACAATGTCTCTTTTTCCTTTCTACAGATAATTTAATTTAGTCACTTAAATGAAAAAAAAAATTTTAATATTTATAATAACTTATCACGCATCATTTAGGCTCAAAAATGTTTTTGACTTAATACAGTTTAAAAAATTTAAAGATTATAGAGTAAAAGTATTAATTAGTGAGGATCAATCTGGAGATGATACTTTGGAAGTTGCCAGAAGTATTTACAAAAAAAATAGATCAATCGTTTTTTTAAAAAATAATAAAAAAAGACTTAATTATGGAGGGAAAATTAAATCTTGTTTAAATTATGCTATGAGTAATAATTTTGATTATGCTATAATGGTTCATGGTGATGGACAATATCACCCAAAATATATACTCCCAATTATTAAAAAATTAGAAAAATCTGATTGTGCAGCCGTGTGTGGATCAAGAATGATCAATAAAAAAAATGCTATTAAGGGAAATATGCCGTTTTACAAATTTGTAGGAAATATTTTTTTAACAAAATTATTTAACTTTGTTTATGCTACAAATTTTACTGATTGTCACACTGGGTATTGGATTTATAATTTCAAATACATTAAAAAAAATATATTAAAAGATTTAACTAGTACCTTTAATTTTGATAACCAAATGAGAATAAATTTAGTAAAAAATAAATTAGAGATAAATGAAATTCCAATCAAAACAATTTACGGTAATGAAAGATCATCTATTCATTTAAAGTATGCTTTAAAATTTTTTTTTGAGACTATTGTAAAAAAATTTATTAAGTAAGCTAAATATAAAAGATTATAAAATATATTATTTGCAATCTCTATTATAGATTGTATTATCAATTATCTTAATTTACTGGTTATGAGCGATAAAAATAAAGTTTTTATATTTGATACTACTATGCGTGACGGTGAGCAATCGCCTGGAGCGTCTATGAGTCTTGAAGAAAAAATTCAAATTTCAAAAATTTTTGACGAATTAGGAATCGATATAATTGAAGCTGGTTTTCCCATTGCATCCCCAGGAGATTTTGAAGCAGTTACAGCAATTAGTAAAATTTTAAAAAATTCCATACCATGCGGATTATCTAGAGCCAGCAAAAAAGATATTGATGCTTGTTATGAAGCTTTAAAAGCAGCACCAAGATTCAGAATTCATACTTTTATCTCTACAAGTCCACTTCACATGAAACATAAGTTAAACAAATCAGCTGATCAAGTTTTGGATGCAATTAAGGAAAGTGTCACTTACGCAAGAAATCTTACAGATGATGTAGAGTGGTCTTGTGAAGATGGAACAAGGACTGACATAGACTACATGTGTAAAACTGTTGAGCTTGCAATTAATTGTGGAGCAAAGACAATTAATATACCAGATACTGTTGGGTATACTGTTCCTTCAGAGTTTACCAAAATTATTACAACATTAAAAAATAAAGTGCCAAATATTGATAAAGCTATTTTGTCAGTTCATTGTCACAATGATTTAGGGTTAGCAGTGGCAAATTCTTTAGCTGGAGTTTCTGCTGGAGCAAGACAAGTTGAGTGTACAATCAACGGAATTGGTGAAAGAGCTGGAAACGCAGCTCTTGAAGAAATTGTTATGTCAATGAAAACAAGAAATGATTTAATGCCATATAAAACTGGAATCAAAACAGAATTATTAAGCAAGGCTTCAAAAGTTGTTTCAAATGCAACTTTTCCTGTTCAATTTAATAAAGCTATTGTTGGAAAAAATGCATTTGCTCATGAAGCTGGCATTCATCAAGATGGCATGCTTAAAAATAGAAACACATATGAAATCATGACACCTGAAAGTGTTGGTGTCAAAAAAACTTCATTAGTAATGGGAAAACACTCGGGAAGACATGCATTTAAAGAAAAATTAAATGACCTAGGCTATGCAGACACTACAGACGACGTTATTCAAATTGCATTTGGTAAATTTAAAATTTTAGCTGATAAAAAAAAACATGTTTATGATGATGATATAGCTGCATTAGTTGACGAGAGTATGGTTCAGGATAAATATGTTATTAATTTGAAATCCTTAAAAGTTTTTGCTGGAACCGGTGAACCCCAAAGAGCTGAAATGACACTTGACGTTTATGGTGAAGTTAAACAAACTTCAGAAACTGGTGACGGGCCAGTAGACGCTATATTTAAATGTATAAAAGTTTTATATCCTCATGATGTTAAATTACAATTATACCAGGTACACGCAGTAACAGAGGGAACTGATGCGCAAGCAACAGTAAGTGTCCGTATTGAGGAAAATGGAAAAACAACAGTTGGTCAAGCAGCAGATACTGATACATTAGTTGCTTCTGCAAATGCTTATTTAAGTGCTTTAAATAAAATGATTATTAAAAGAAAAAAAACTGCTCCAACCGAGCAAGAAATTCAGAAAGTGAAAGGGATATAATATGGCTAATTGGTTTAAAAGTGTAACAAATGTTTGGAGTCAAGATATGGCAATTGATCTTGGTACTGCAAACACACTCGTGGTATTGAAAGGACAAGGTGTTGTGTTAAATGAGCCTTCTGTCGTTGCAATAGTAGAAAATATGGGAAAAAAAACAGTTTTAGCTGTTGGTGATGAGGCAAAAACTATGCTTGGTAGAACCCCAGGAAATATTAGTGCAATTAGACCTTTAAGAGATGGCGTTATCGCTGACTTTATAGTTACAGAGGAAATGATTAAACATTTCATAAAAAAAGTACATAAAAACAAAACTTTTGCAAACCCTAGAATATTAATATGCGTTCCAACTGGCTCAACACCAGTTGAAAGAAAAGCAATTCAAGATAGTGCACTTGCAGCTGGTGCTCGAAGAGTTCAGTTAATTGAAGAACCAATTGCTGCTGCAATAGGAGCAGGCCTACCAATTTCTGAAGCTACAGGATCAATGGTAGTAGATATTGGAGGAGGTACAACCGAGATTGCTGTAATGTCACTTGGCGGACTTGTTTATTCAAAATCTTTAAGAGTTGCAGGTGATGCAATGGATAGTGCAATGATAAATTATATGAGGAAAGAATATAATCTTATGATTGGAGACAGTACTGCTGAAAAAATAAAAAAAGAAATTGGTACTGCTATACCGTCAAATAATAATACTTATGCAGTTAAAGGAAGAGATTTAAGATCAGGAACTCCTAAAGAAGTTAATATCACCGAAGAAGACACAGCAGAAGCTTTAAATGGTATTTTAAGAGAAATGGTTAATGGAATAAAAGATGCATTAGAAAATACTCCTCCAGAATTGTCTGCTGATTTGGTTGATATGGGATTAACTTTAACAGGTGGTGGAGCTTTATTAAAAAATATAGATAAAAGGTTTTCTAAAGAAACAGGTCTGCCAGTTCACATAGCTGATGATCCATTAGCTTGTGTAGCAATTGGAACAGGGAAAGCACTTGATCAAGAAGAAACTTTTTCTACCATGTTATCTGAATACTAAAATAAAATGGAAGCAAGTAGAGATGATTTCGTAATAGCTATTAGATCTGCTTTTTTAAAAAAAGGAACAAAACAAAGATTTTCCTTATTAGGTTTAATTTTTTTCTCAATAATATTTTTAGTTTTAGGAAGTTTTAATTTTAAGATTGTTGATTATGTTAAAACTGCACTTAAAGAAGTAGTTTATAAATCCTCTTTTATAGTTTCAATTCCAGAAAATCTTGTAAAAAGTAATTACCAAACCATAAGTAGTCATTTTAAGCTTTATGGAGAAAATAAAAAAAATAAATCTCAGCTTGAATTTTTAAAAACAAAAGATCTATCTCAAAAAATTCTTATCTTAGAAAACACCAAATATAAAAAATTAATTGATGATTATTTTATTAAAGACAATGAGACATATGCAAAAGTATTAATAGATAAACAAAGTCCTTTTTTACGGTCAGTTATAATTAACAAAGGAAGCAAAAATAATATTCAATTAGGAATGATTGTTACAGATCAAGAGTATTTAGTTGGAAAAGTAGTGGAAGTTAATTTTTTTACATCAAGAGTATTATTGATTTCTGATATTAACTCTAAAATTCCAGTTTCAATTCAGCCAGGAGACACACAAGCAATTATGTCAGGCAAAGAACAAAAAACAGGAATCTTACAATACACAAAAAAATCTGATGAATTTAAAAATACGGAAGATCTGCTTGTTCTTACTTCTGGCGCTGGGGGAGTTTTTAAAAGTGGAATTCCAGTTGGTTTAATAAAAACTAAAAACCAACTTTCTGATGGTCGTTATTTAGTAGAATTTTTTAGGGATTTTTCCCAATTACAGTATGTAAAAGTTGTATCTTTTGCAAAAGAGTCAACGTTTGTAGATGAAGCATCTAAAAAAATATCAAGTGAAATGAATGAAGAAATAGAGGAAACAAACCAACAACAAGAAACTTTAAGAATTCTTTTAGAACAAAAAAAAATTGCTGAAGAAATAAGAATTAAAATTGAAGAAGAAAATAATATTTTTAAAAATGATATTAATAGATTAGAAAATGAAATTGAAATAGCAAAGCAAACTATTAAACAACAGGAGATAAAAAAAAAGGATATAGAGTTTTTAGAATTAAACCTCTTGTACTCAAGCAAATGTACAAAATCATTTTTTAAAAGTAATCTCTACACAGTGGGCACTCCCAAATATAAAGAGTGTATTTTAAATAAGGGAGTGATTGAAAAAAATTAAATGAGCAGAATTAATCAAAGCAATATAATTGTAAAGCTTTACACACACTTACCGATAATTTTACTTTTTATCTCCGTGTTAAATGAGTCTGATTTTAATAATATGGGATTAAAATATTTTTCATTTAATTTTTCTTTTATTCTAATTTTTTACTTCAGTGTAAAAAAAAGCAATAGCTTAGGATATGTTTTAGTTTTTATAGCAGGATTATTTAATGATGTGGTCCTTGGATTACCAATTGGTATAAGTAGTTTAATTTTTTTGTTATTATGTGGTGCTGCTGCATATCTTAGAAATATAACTTTAAGGCCTAATTTAATGAAAGATTGGATTTTTTTTCTAATATCAATCCTAATAATTAAATCTATATTTTTTTTAATTTTAACTTTTATTTTTAATTATGAAATAGATTTTTTACTTCAAGTAGTGAATATTATTTTTACCTTTCTTTTATATATTTGTTTTTCATATTTATTTCAATATGTAGAAAGTTTTTTTGCAGGAAGGTCTTATGATTAGTGGAGATCTGGGTTTTAAGAAACTTCAAACTATTAACAGAAGAATGTTTATTATTGGAACAGCAAAAATAGTCATATTCACGGGAATCATTGCTAGATTATTTACATTGCAAATTACAGAAAATAAAAAATACTTAACTTTATCAGATAAGAATAGATTACGTGAGTGGAAATTACCACCTGTCAGAGGAGAATTTTTAGACTATTTTGGAAATACCATAGCTGGCAATTTAAAAGTATATCAGCTTCATGTTATCCCAGAGCAAGTAGAAAACTTTAAGTACTTAATGTTAAGATTAAAAGAAATATTAAAAATTAAAAATAATGAATTTGCTAAAATAATTAAAAAAAAAAATAGTCAAAAACCCTGGGAAACTCTTGTTGTTTCTGAAAATTTAACCTGGGAACAATTTGCTAAAATAAATTATTTTTTACATGATTTAACTGGCGCTAAACCAGTTTTATCTGTATCTCGTGATTATCCATTTAAAGAAAATTATACCCACGTTTTGGGTTATGTTAGTGAAGCTAGTGAAAAGGATATACTAGATAATAAAGAAATAAAAAAAAATCATGTACCTGGCTTAAAAGTTGGAAAAACAGGTTTAGAGAAGACATATGAAAGTGAACTCATAGGAACAAATGGCATTCAAAGGTATGAAGTTAATGCATATGGAAAGAGAATTAATCAGATTGACTATAAAGAGGGTATAAAAGGAAAAACAATTAAACTTACCGTTGATACGGATATCCAAAAATTATGTAATGAGTTATTAAAAGATCTTGCTGGCTCTATAAGTGTGATGGACATTTTTACGGGCGAAATAATTGCTATGCATTCTTCACCATCATTTGACCCAAATTTATTTCTTTTTGGAATTAGCCATGATGATTGGCAATTAATTAGAAATAACCCCTTGAAGCCATTACTTAACAAAACTTTGTCCGGTTTGTATTCACCAGGATCTACAATTAAACCAATTGTAGCTCTTTCTGCTTTAGAAAATGACGTCATCACAAAAGATTTTAAAGTTAATTGTAGTGGTAAAATTGAAATGTTTGGACAAACCTATCATTGCTGGAAAAAAAAAGGTCATAGAATAGTAAGTTTAAAAGAAGCAATGAAGCAATCTTGTGATACCTATTTTTATGAAGTAGCCAGAAAACTTGGTGTAGATAGATTAAAAGAAACAGCTATAAAATTTGGTCTTGGTGAAAAAGTTTTAAATCAAAATTTTGCTAATGAAAAAAAAGGATTAGTTCCAAGCACAGAATGGAAAAAAAATAATTTAGGAAAAGGATGGGTTTTAGGAGAAACTCTAATTACAGGTATTGGACAGGGTTATATACAAACAACACCTCTACAGTTATGTTTAATGACCGCTCAACTTGCAAATGGTGGTTATGAGATTTATCCTAAAATAATTGTCAATGATGAGGACCCAACCTTGGAAGAAATTAAATATGCAATTCAAGAAAACAGTAGAGATTTAAAGGAATCTAAAAAAGGTTTAGAAGCAGCTAGCGAAGGATTTTCTTGGTTTGTAGGTCCAAAAAAACATAAACCACTTTATAGAAATCCAGAAAATATAAAACTTGTTCTGGAGGCAATGTTTGCATCTACTAATGAAATTAGAGGAACTTCTTATTCATCAAGAATTAAAGATCAAAAATATCAATTTGCTGGAAAAACTGGAACCTCTCAAGTTAAGAGAATTACAGAAAAACAAAGAGAGTTAGAATTAAAAACAGTTGATATTCCATACAATGATAGAGATCATGCTTTATATGTTGCATTTGGACCATACAAAAATCCAAGATATGCCCTAAGTATAGTCGTTGAACATGGTGGATCAGGTAGTGCCATGGCCGCACCTATGGCAAAAAAACTTTTTAAGCTGATTATAGATAAACATGATGCAAGAGAAAAAATTAACATAAAAAAAAGATTAAAAAATTCAAATGAGATCTAATACAATTAACACTCAATTATCTGTATTTCAAAAATTAAGAGAATTAGACTTTATTTTATTATTTTGTATTTTAGTTTTGGGTATCGTTAGTGCTTTTGCAATGTATTCTACAGATGGAGGAGAATTATTGTTTCATAGCAAAAGCCATATATCCAAATTTATAGTATTTTTTATCATGATGATTTGTTTGTCATTTTTTAACATAAAGTTTTGGCATTTTATTTCTTATTTTTTTTATATAGTTGTTCTAGCTTTTTTAATTTGGGCCTCTCTGTATGGCGTTAAAGCATCAGGGTCTCAAAGATGGATAAATTTATATTTTATTAATTTACAACCTTCAGAGTTAATGAAAATAGCGATTATATCTTGTTTGGCAAAGTATTATCATAGAATACAAGTTGAAAAAGTTAATTCATTTAAAAGTATATTAATTGTCTTGGTTATTTTAATTTTACCAATTATGCTTGTTTTAAGTCAACCAGATTTAGGAACGTCGATATTAATTGCTTCTAGTGGATTGGTTGTCATATGGCTTGCAGGATTAAATGTTAAATATTTTTTATATTCTTTTTTAACTTTATTAATTTCAATGCCATTTGCTATTTCTTTTTTAAAACCATATCAAAAACTTAGAATTTTAACCTTTCTTAATCCTGATAGAGATCCTTTAGGAGCAGGATATCAAATAATTCAATCCAAAATAGCTGTTGGTTCAGGTGGATTTTTAGGAAAAGGTTTTTTAAAAGGAACACAAAGTTACTTAGAGTTTTTGCCTGAAAAACATACAGATTTTATTTTCACCTTGTATGCGGAAGAACATGGATTTTTGGGTTCATTAGCACTCTTATTAGTTTACATAATTATTATCTATAGAGTTTTAAAAATTGGATCAGTTTCAAGAAGTTATTTTGCAAAACTTTTTTGTTATGGATATGGTTCTGCAATCTTTTTTTATGTTACCGTTAATATGGCAATGGTTTTAGGTTTGTTGCCTATAGTTGGATCTCCATTACCTATTATGTCTTACGGTGGATCATCTATGTTAGCTACAATGATCGGATTTTCAATTGTAATGAGTGCTAAAATTAATCATAAACATTTAATTGGTTAAAGAATTTAAATATTAAATTTGTCTAATTTGTCGCGAGAAATGTTAGATGTAAAAATTATATAAGATTTAATGAGAAATAATATGAAAATAGGAATTATAGGCGCCGGAATACAAGGTATTTCAAATGCGTTGTTTCTTCAAAAAAAGGGATTTGATGTAACTATTTTTGATAGAGAAGAACCAGGAAGCCCAGTAGCATCATATGGTAATGCTGGCCATTTTTCACCTTATGCATCTGTACCAATAAATAGACCTGATGTTTTATCTGATGTTCCAGCTATGCTTTTAAGTTCGACTGGACCACTTGCTTTAAAATGGAATTATGTTCCAAAAATGATTCCATGGTTCTTAAGCTTTATAAGAAACTGTTCTACAAAAAGAATGATGCACACTGCTAAAAATATGCATCAAATTTTAGACTTAGCACTACCAGCTTATGATGAGTTATTTGATGAAATTGATCTTGAAGGATTAGTTGAAAAAAAAGGTATTCTTTATATTTGGAATAATAAAAATTTAAAAAGTAGAGAACTTGAAATTAAAGTTAGAAATGAACTTGGTGTTGATCAACAAGTGCTATCAACTAAAGAAATTCATGATCTTGAACCAAATATAAAACCTTTTTACCATGGAGGAGTTTATTATAAATATGGGAGACATGCTAAAAACCCTAAAAAAATACTTATAAAATTATTTGAACTTTTTCTAAGAAAAGGTGGAAGGTTTTTAAAAATGAATGTAAGTGACATAAAATTCGATGAAGAAAAACCAATTATAAAAACTGAAACCCAAAACTTTATTTTTGATAAATTAGTTATTGCTTGTGGAGCATTGTCTAAAAAATTAACAGATAATTTAGATGAAAAAATACCACTAGATACAGAAAGAGGTTATCATGTTCATTTTAAAGATTGTGATCATCTTTTAAGCAGACCTGTAATTTTTCAAAACAGGGGATTTGGAATTACCCCAATGGAGCAAGGGCTGAGAGTGGTAGGAACAGTTGAATTTGGTGGATTAAATAATCCATTATCAAAAGATAGAATTAAAAATTTAATAAATAATGCAAAATACATGCTTGGAGATTTACCTGAACATGAAGATGAATGGTTAGGTTTTAGACCTAGTATGCCAGATTTTTTACCTGTAATAGGTCCTTCAAAAAATTATAAAAATATATTCTATTGTTTTGGCCATCATCATTTAGGATGGACTTTAGGACCAATTTCAGGGAAGATAATTTCAGGAATGATTGCTGGAGAGAATACAAATTTAGACTTGAAACCATATAGTTCTCTAAGATTTAGCTAAGTGATAAATAAAAATAATATTGCTTATGTTTTTTTATTTTTTGCTGCTTTGTTTTGGTCTGGAAATTTTTTAGTTGGAAAATTTGCTAGCCAGTACCAAGTGCCACCTTTTTCGTTAAACTTTTATCGCTGGTTTTTTGCCTGGTTAATTTTAGCTCCATTTACAATCCAAGAAATATTGAAAAAAAAAGAATATATTTTAGAAAATTATAAATATTATATGATTCTTGGAATAACTAGTGTCACTATATTTAACTCAATTGTCTATTACTCTTTAAATTTTACCCAAGTGATCAGTGGAGTGTTGATGATATCAACAATACCGGTGATGATTATATTTATTTCTTCAATTTTAAAAATTGAAAAAACAAACACATTTCAAATATTGGGAGTTGCATGTTCTTTTGTTGGGGTAGTTTTAATCATAACTAAAGCCAACCTTGGAATATTATTAAATTTAGATTTTAATAAAGGTGATATCACGATGGTTTTAGGAATGTTGTCATGGGCTACTTATTCTGCTTTATTAAAGAAAAAAAAACATCAACTATCTCAATTAACGTTATTAGAAGTGGTAATTTCATTTGGTTTTATTTTTTTAATTCCAATTTATTTTATTGAATATCAAATGGGTTATAGAATTGTATTAGATCAAAAATTTTTTATGATTTTATTTTATGTAGTATTATTTCCAGGTCTTATTTCTTTTATTTTTTGGATAAAGGGAGTCTCTTTAATCGGAGCTAATAGAGCTGGTATTTTTTTGCATATGATGCCTGTATTAAGTGCAATTATGGCAATGATTATTTTTAATGAAAAATTTATGTTTTATCATATGCTGGGCGCAATATTTATTTTAACTGGAATCCTTTTATCAAATAGAAAAACTAAAAATGCTTAAAGTTGCTATCTTAGACGATTACCAAAATGTATCTCATGAGTTTGTAGATCTAAAAAAATTATCAGGAAAATATGAATTTAAAATATTTAATGAACCATTTGAAGATGAAGCGAATGCTATTGAAGAATTATCAGACTTTGAAGCTTTATTAATAATGAGAGAACGAACCCCTATTACTAAAAATTTAATCGATAACTTAAATAATCTTAAATATATCATAACAAGTGGTTCAAGAAATAAAGCTATAGACTTAATTGCTGCTAAAAAAAGAAGAGTTATAGTTTGTGGAACAGAAATTGATTTTGCAGGTACTACAGAATTAACTTGGGGTTTAATTTTAGGTTTAGCTAGAAATTTTAAAGAAGAAATTGACAATATGTACCAAGGTTATTGGCAATCAACTATTGGTTTAGAGCTTAAAGGAAAAATTTTAGGTCTTGTTGGACTTGGAAGAGTCGGCTCTCAAGTTGCAAAAATTGGTAAAGCATTTGGCATGGAGGTTATGGCATGGAGTGAAAATTTAAACCTGGATACCTGTAAAGAGTTGGGTGTATTACCAAGTAGCAAAGAAGACTTATTACAAAATTCTGATTTTATATCAATCCATGTTCAAGGTGGTGAAAGATACAAAGAGTTAATAAAACTAAAAGAACTAGATACAATGAAAAAAACTGCTTTTTTAATTAACACTTCAAGAGGATCAATTATCAATGAAGATGATTTAATTATAGCGTTATCAACTAATGTTATTGCTGGTGCTGGTCTTGATGTTTATGAAAAAGAACCCTTGCCAGAAGGTAATAAATTAAGATTTTTACCAAATGCATTATTAATGCCTCATGTTGGTTATGTAACCGCTGAAAATTATAGTGTATTTTATACCCAGATGATAGAAGGTCTTGAGGCTTGCGTAAATGGTAAGCCAATTCGTATTATTGAAAAATAATGGAGCTACCAGTAGTCAACCATAAAGATTATGTTGCAAAAATTGGTGATGATCACAAATTTCCAATTAATAAATTTGGTGAACTTGCAAAATATTTGATTGACCAAAATATTGTTAAAAACTTTTATAATCCACTTGTCTGTTCTTTTAAAACATTAAATCGAGCTCATTCAAAAAATTATATCAATGATATAAAAAATAAAACTTTAGATAAAAATGCAATTAAAAAAATTGGTTTTCCATTGGTTGATAGTGTAGTTCAAAGATCGTTAGTTGCAACAGGTGGAACTGTTTTAGCATCAAAACTTGCATTAAATTATGGAATTGCATGTAACACAGCAGGTGGAAGTCATCATGCAAATTATGATGAGGGAGCTGGTTATTGTGTGTTTAATGATGTTGCAGTTGCAGCTCATTATTTACTGGATAGAGGATATGCTAATAGAATTTTAATTGTTGATTTAGATGTTCACCAAGGAAATGGAAACTCAGAAATTTTTAAGGATAATAAGCATGTTTTTACTTTTAGTATGCATTCAAAAACCAATTATCCTGCTAAAAAATCAATAAGTGATTTAGATGTTGAGCTTGAAGATAATCTTGAAGATGGTGCATATTTAAAAACACTTAAGTATTATCTAAATGAACTTAATAATGAAAACTTTGATTTTGTTTTTTATATAGCGGGTGTTGATATTCATTTTAATGACCGGTTAGGTAAATTAAAAATTTCTGATGAAGGAATAAAAAAAAGAGATGAATTGGTAATAGAAAATTTTTCCTCTAAAAGAATACCAATTTGTGGTGTTCTAGGTGGAGGATATAATAAAGATTTTAATAAATTGGTAGAATTACATTCTCTATTACATCAATCATGTGCTAAATTGATTTAAATATGACTAAAAAAATTAACCAAGACCTTACTGCTGAACAAAAATTAGTTTTATTTGAAGATGGAACTGAGGCACCAGGTACGAGTGAGTTAAATCATGAAAAAAGAGAAGGTAGTTATCACTGTACAAATTGTGGTGAAAAACTTTTTGATTCAAATGCTAAATATGAAAGTGGTTCAGGCTGGCCTTCATTTTATCAATCTTTACCTGATGCATTTGAAACTAAAACAGATACTTTATTAGGGTATGAGCGAGTTGAGTATCATTGCAAAAAATGTGGTGGGCATCATGGTCACATCTTTGAAGATGGACCAAAGCCTACAGGTAAAAGATACTGTAATAATGGTGTTTGCTTAATTTTTAAACCTAAAGAATAAATTTTTTGAGTATTTTAAAAATCAAAATAGGTTTTTGTTTATTAGACATTTGGAACAAAAAATTCTATCCAAGCAAATGATGTAGGAAGTCTATGTATGTTCGATGCATCAGAACCAATTGTAACAATTTCAATTCAATAATTATTTTAAAAGATCTTGAAGTTTGTTTTCTTTTTCTAGAGCTCTAGCTTCATCGTAGCCACCAATGTGTTGATCATCAAAGAAAATTTGAGGAATTGTTCTTTTTCCGTTAGCTTTTTTAATCATTTCATCCATAGCACCATCAACTGTTGCAATATTAATTTCTTTATATTCAACATTGTTTCTTGTTAATAATCTTTTAGCTGCATCACAAAAATTACAAAGTGGACCTGTATAAATTGTAACTGATTTCATAACTTATAAATAATCATTCTTTTTAATTTTACTAGTAATTTCTTTTCTAGAATATTCAAATTTTTTTCTATGTTTTATACTCTTTTGATTTACTCTTTTTCTCCACAATCTAAAAGAAACAGGCTTTATAGATCGTCTCATAATCTTAATTACTTCACCTTCTGTCTTTCCAGTCTTTTTCTCAATTTCTTCAAAAGTGATACGATCTGCCCAAGCAGCCCAAATGATCCAATCTGGGTCATCAATATGTGGCTCTGGATTTTTGACCTTAGTGATGGGCCTGCGACCTTTTTTTTTCATAAATCCTTTATATTTGAAAAAAATGATTAATGCATTTTAATTAAGAGCATGGTAATATTTAATTTAGATAGTCCATCTTAGCCATCTTTAGCTCCCGGTTTTTTTGGACTATCCTCAAAAATCCAAAAATGCTCCCTTTAAATTATTTCCTTTTTTTACAGATAATTTTATTTTTATTTATTACTCCTGGGACACCTAGAATTGTAATTATTTCATATTCAATGAATTATGGTATCCAAAAATGTATTTGGACTGCATTAGGAGATGTAACTGCAAATATTATTCAAGCAACATTAGTAATTTTTGTTCTTGGATCTTTTTTTGTCGATAATCCAAATTTTTTAAATACATTTAAGTGGATTGGGATTGTTTATTTGCTTTATCTTGCTTATGATATTTATAATTCAAGACCAAAAGATATAAGTTCAAACAATTTTTCATCAAAAAGTGTTTTTTCTTTTTTTAAAGATGGTTTTTTAGTTGCTGGAACAAGTCCTAAGGCTTGGATGTTTTTTCCTTTGATATTTCCACAGTTTATTGACTTTAATTCTAATTATATTGTTCAATTTTTTATTTTAATCACAACTTATGTTGTTCTAGATTTTTTATCTTTAGTTGCTTATGCGGTACTAGCTAGAAAATTAATTGTATGGATAAAAGCAAATCCAAAAACTATAAATACAATTTCAGCGTGCGTGTTAATAATAATCGCATTAATTATAGCTTTTATTCAAAAATATTAAGTCGCATTTCTTAATACATACTTGTTTGTTTTTTGATTTAGGAGTTAAATAATTTTTTTAAAATTAAACAAACAAAGGAAAATAAAATGAAAATAAGAAACATAATAATTACTTTTGTTTCTGCATTAGCATTATTATTATCTACATCTGTAACATCTTTTGCAAAAGTTGTTGGAGATAAGATAATTTTAGGATCTGCTATTTCATTAACTGGAAAATACTCATCTAATGGTGTTCATACTCAGAATGGTTACAACATGGCTGTAGACAGAATTAATAGCATGGGTGGAGTAAAAGTTGGTGGAAAAACTTATAAGTTTGAAATCATTTACTATGATGACGAATCAAATCCTAAGAGAGCAGCTCAACTTGCAGAAAGATTAATCTCACAAGATGGTGTTGAATATATGCTTGGGCCATATAGCTCAGGTTTAACAAAAGCAATTGCACCAGTAACAGAGAAATATGGAGTTCCAATGGTAGAGGCCAATGGTGCTTCAAGATCTTTATTTACAAAAGGTTATAAATATCTGTTTGCAGTGCTTGCACCAGCAAATTTATATCTTGATGTAGCTATAGATTTAGCAGTTGAAAAAAATGGTGGTAAGCCAGTTACAGTTGCAATGGCTTTTGAACAAGATGCCTTTTCTCAAGATGTTAGACTTGGTGTTTTGGAAGCAATCGAAAGAACAGGATCTAAAAAAGTAATAGACGACAAGCTACCGAAAGAACTTAATGATATGGCGGCAACTTTAGCAAAAGTTAAAGCTGTAAAACCAGATGTTCTTGTGGTTTCAGGTCATACTAAAGGTGCTTTAACAGCTGTTAGACAGATTGCTGAAATGAAAGTTGATGTACCAATGCTTGCAATGACACACTGTGATGCTGCGAAATTATCAAAACAACATGGTAAAAATTCACAGTATGCATTATGCGCTTCGCAATGGCATAAAACATTAACTTACAAAGACAACTTTTTTAAAGATGGTATGACTTATGATGCTGACTTTAAAAAATTATTTGATTATGCACCACCTTATCAAGCAGCTGAGTCTTCAGCAGCTTTATTGGTTTTCAAAGATGCATTTGAAAGAGCAAATTCTTTTGACAAGGTAAAAGTTAGAGATGCTCTTGCTGCTACTGACATGCAAACTTTTTATGGAAACATAAAATTTGCAGAAGGTGGTCAGAATGTTGATAAGCCAATGGTGTTATTCCAAGTTATGTGTGATGGAGATAAATGTGAAAATAAAGTTGTAGCTCCTACTAAATGGGCCTCAGCTGAATTGATACATCCAATTCCTTCTTGGTCTAAAAGATAATATCTAATATGCAAAATGCTCCCTAGCAATAGGGGGCATTTTTATGTAGAAAGTTTCAAAAAATTTATGGATCTACTTATATTTCAAGTGCCAATATTAATGGTGCAAGCATCATTAGATGGAATATTACTTGGAATTTTATTTGCACTAATCGCTTATGGAATGGCTCTTCAATGGGGTGTGATGAATATTATTAATATTGCCCAAGGAGATTTAGTAATTCTTGGTGGCTATATTACTTATTTTATGTATCTCTCAGGTATACATCCAGCTTTAGGAGTAATAGTAGCTCCAGCCATAATGTATTTTGTTGGTGTTGGTCTTTACAAATTAGTGATTAATAAAGTTGTAGATAGAGATTTATTTATCTCAATACTAGCAACATTTGGAATTAGCATACTTTTTATGCAGTTAATGAACTTCGCATTTGGTGCAGATGTTGTTTTGGCTAATTCTGAATTTGGAACAACAATGTTATTTAATAACTCAGTAACACTTCCAAATTCTAAATTGTTTTCAGCACTTATTAGTATCATTTTTGCAATAGGGCTTGTTGTTTATATGAAAAAATCAAAACTAGGTCGTGCAATTAGAGCTACCGCTCAAAATGCAAGAGCAGCAAAGATTTTAGGAGTTGATACGGAAAAAGTTTATGCAGCTACATTTGGAATTAATGCAGCACTTTGTGGTGTAGCAGGTTCATTAGTTGCTATTACTTTCACAATACACCCTTATATGGGGCTACCTTATACTATTAGGTCTTTCATGATTGTTATTATTGCAGGATTAGGAAATTTACCTGGAGTTGCAGTATCAGGTATGGGTTTAGGGGTATTTGAAGAATTTGCTGATTATATTCTAGGTACAGAGTTTAGAATAGGTTCTGTGTTCTTGTTGTTAGTATTAATCCTAGTTTATAGACGATTTAAATTATCTAAAAAAAGAGAGTATTTAAAATAATGATAAAAATAATCCTAATAATATTTACTGTTTTTTTTTCAACAAATCTTTTAGCTCACTCAACAGATATAAAATTTGATACTAAAGCTAACTGTACAAAAAAAAAATCAATGTTAAATTTCATTTCAAAATTAAAAACTCATAAAGGTGGAGAATTAATAAAATTTAATTCTTATACTGGATTTGATCAAAGAACAGTTATAACAGATGGACATTTAAGGAATCCGATTGAGATAACTGGATATTTACGATTACCAAAAGGGGCAAACAAAGTTCCAATAGTAATTTATACTCACAGCAGTGGAGGCCCAGGTGATTATGTGTGGGATGACTTTGTTTATCATTCGACACAAAATCTTTTAAATTCAGGAATTGGTGTAATGTACATAGATAATTTTTGCACTAGAGGTGCTAAATCTACTTGGAGAGATCAATCAAAAGTACCATTAATAAATGGAGCAATTGATGCTATTATGGCACTTAAAGTTTTACAATCACACTCAAGATCTAATGGAAAATTTGGTACTACGGGTCATTCAAGAGGTGGGTCAAACTCTTTATTTTTAGCTGATGTAAAATTTACTTCAAAATTTCTTGAAGGAACTAAAGGTTTTGATGCAATTCTACCTGAAGCAGCAGAATGTAGAATGGCTGGTTTTTTTGCTGAGCCAGAATTAACATCTAATACAACATTACTTGTAGTTCACGGTGGTGCAGATGACTATACTCTAGCAAAGTATTGCAAAGAACATACAGAAAGAATTAAAGCTCCACCTGGTAAAGTTAAAATTGATATAAAAGAGGGCTGGTATCATCTTTGGCATCACGGTAAAAAACCGTGGAGAGAAAAAAGGGCAATGACACTTCATGATTGCCCAGATGTATATGTTGATAATAGTGGTAAAGTTAATAATCCAATATGGAAAGAGTGGTTGATAGATAAATATAAATTTTTCCCAAGTGAAGAGGCTTGGTATGAGGCTGCTCAAAATAAACCTCGGAAAACTTTCAAAACAATTTTTAAGGCTATGAAGAAAGAAAAATGTCTTTCTAAAGGCGTTACATTAGGTGGAGATAATGCGGATGTTTACATGCCTCAATTTATAAACTTCTTTAAGGAAAATTTATTATAATGAATAAGAATATTATTTTATATTCAGCAATATTAATTTTTGGCGTACTGGCGCCATTTATGCTACCAGCCTTCAAGGTTCAATTATCTATTCTGTGTATATTAATTGTTCTAGCTCTAACTTGGAATATTCAAGGTGGTGAAATGGGCTATAACTCTTTTGGAAATATTCTTTTTTATGGCCTTGGAATGTATATTTGTGCCTCTGCTCAAGTTGGTATGTTTTTTCCATTAGCTGAATGGACTGAAAGTGGTGGAGAAAAAACTTTTGTACATTCACCTACTCAGTTTTTTCAAGGTATGGCATTCGGTCTTCTACTAGCAGCAATCATACCAACAATAGTTGCTGGTTTAATTGGTTATGCAATTCTTGGACTTAGAGGACATTATTTTGCAATTTGTACCTTAGGTTTAGGTGTGGCTGCTGGTGAAATTTCAGGTGGTATTGAAATTATTGGAGCAGGTCAAGGATTTACAACTCCTCCATTTCCAGAAATAGGAAGCCTGGAGTCGAGAGGACAGTTTTTTTATTTTTTAAGCTTTATAGTGCTCGTATTAACTTTTATTACTGTAAAATCAGTTTACTCAACTCGATTTAGATTAGTTCTTAATGCAATAAGAGATAATGAAGATAAAGCTGAAGCGATGGGAATCCAAACAATGAAATATAAAATTATTGGTTGGATGATCTCTGCATTTTTCTGTGGACTAGCTGGAGGTATTATGGGAGGGCTAGTCGGCTATATAGACTCTACTGATGTTGCTTTTGATGGAAGAGAAATGGGCGTGTTCATGGTTTTGATGGCAATACTTGGAGGTAAAGGAACATTGTGGGGACCTGTTATTGGTGCAACTTTATTTCACTTATTCAAAGAAGGCTTTTGGACTTACTTTTTGGGCTGGCAATATGTTGCATTAGGCGTACTGATTGTTGTAATCGTAATTTATTTCCCAGAAGGATTAATGGGATGGCTTAGAGAAAAATATCCAGAAAGATTTGGTGAAGTTGTAGATGAAGCTGATCGTAAAGCACAGGTGGAATTGAAATGAGTATCTTAGAGGTGAGCAATGTAAGCAAATCTTTTGGTGGCGTAAAGGCCAATGTTGATATTTCGATGTCCGTTGAAAAGGGAAAAATTGTTGGTTTAATTGGCCCTAATGGGTCGGGCAAAACAACTTTATTTAACTCAATTGTTGGAACTTATCCCATAGACACTGGTTCTATAAAATTTAATGATAAAGAAGTATCTGAGTTACCAGTTCCTGTTATTGCAAAACTTGGTTTACTTAGAACATTTCAACAAACAAGAATTTATGGAAAATTAAATTGTATTGATAATATGTTAATTAGTCATAAAGGAAGTGATGAAAGTTTAATTACGATATTTTCTAAAATTCCTAAAGACTTAACAGATAAAGCAGAAAATTTATTGAGCTTTGTTGGTCTTTATCAAAAAAGAAAATTAAGAGCAGGAGATTTGTCTTTTGGACAGCAAAAGTTGCTGGAACTTGCAATGGCTTTAATGAATGAACCAGAAATGCTCTTATTGGATGAGCCAACAGCTGGAATTAATCCAACTTTGATAAATGGAATTATAGATAGATTAATTAAAGTAAATCAAGACTTTGGTATTACTCTTTTGGTTATCGAACATAACATGAAAGTGATTATGCAATTAGCGGAAGATATTTTTTGTTTAGCTCATGGCAAAATGCTAGCCAATGGGTCTCCAGATGAAATTAAAAATGATAAGCGTGTAATAGATGCTTATTTAGGAGCACAATAATGTCAAATCAATATGAAGTATTAGGAAAGGCACCTACATCAGAGGATTTAAAGAAATTATCTATTAATGAAAATCATTTAACAATCAAAAATCTAAATGCTGGTTATGGAAAAATGGAAATTTTGCATAACTTTGATCTATTTGTAAATAAAGCACAGTCATTATGTTTGATTGGACCAAATGGTGCAGGCAAATCTACAATTCTTCATTCCATATATGGATTTACAAATATTTTTTCGGGTCAAATCGAAATTGAAGGAAAAGAAATAACAAACTTATCACCTGCTGAAAAATTAAAATCATGTGGGATAGCCTATATACTACAAGATAATTCTGTTTTTCCAGACATGACAGTTGAAGAAAATTTATTAATGGGAGGATATATAAAAGAAAATACAGATGAGTCTTATCAAGAAGCCGAAAGAATTTTTGAAAAATATGAAAGATTAAGAAATAGGAGAAACCAACCAGCTAAAGTTTTATCAGGTGGTGAAAGAAGATTATTAGAAATATCAAGAGCATTAGTTATGAAGCCTTCTGTCTTGTTGGTTGATGAACCATCTATTGGTTTAGAGCCAAGATATATTGATATGGTTTTTGAAATTTTAAGAGATCTCCAGGAAAATGAGAAGAAAACAATTATTTTAGTAGAACAAAATGCCAAAAAAGGACTTGAGTTTGCAGATATTGGATACGTATTAGTGTCAGGTCAAACTGCAATTGCTGGCAAAGGGGAAGATTTGTTAAATAACCCTGATGTTGGTAGACTATTCCTTGGTGGTTAATGATTAATACAAAGTATTTTTTAAAAGGGTTTTTTTGCATAAAGTCAGCAGACAGTCCCGCAATTGCACTTTTTGCAAGCTTTATAGCTGTGGGTGCTTTATTTAAAAGTATTGGTCTAAATATTCAGGAGAGTGTTTTTTCAACATTATTAACTTACGCTTTACCAGGTTCCTTAATAATGGCAGAGTCATTAATAGTAGGAGCATCCCTATTAAATATTTTTTTAGCCGTTTGGTTAGTTAATGCAAGGCTTTACCCAATGACTGTTTCTCTTTTTCCATTGCTAACCCATAAAAGCCAACCAAGATTAAAATACTATTTAGCCTGCCATTTTATTGCTGTTTCTGCATGGTTAATAATGAAAGAAAACTATAGATCTGTTGAAAGAAAATATCGGTTAGATTATTGGATAGGTGTTGGCGCAGCAAATTTATCGGTTGCAGTTTCAGCTACTGCACTTGGTTTTTTCATAGCAGATTATCTAAATAAAGACATGGTAATAGGGATGGCAATAGTAAACCCTGTTTATTTTATATGTGTGATGGTTAGTGCAATGAAAACTATTCAAATGAGTTTAGCTGTAATATTAGGTTGTGTATTCGGAATTTTGTTTTACTTTATTTCACCTGAATGGTGCATATTATTTGGTGGCTTTACAGCTGGAACTTTAGCTTTTTTGATAGGAGAACTTAATGGCAACTAATGTTCTTCTTGCAATTTTAGCAACTTCTTTAGCGACTTACATATCAAGATTTTTTGGTGTTCTAACCTCAAAAAAAATTAAAGAAACCTCAAAAGTTTTTAAATGGTTTAATTGTCTTGCTTATTCAACTTTAGCAGCATTACTCGCCCGAATTATTATCTTTCCAGAAGGAGCTTTAGCTGAAGTCGATTATCTAATCAGATTTATAGTTATTTTTATTTGTTTAATGATATTTTTGATTACTAAAAAAAACTTTGTTTATCCAACAATTTTATCTGCTTTACTTTTAGCGTTTTTAAGTTCAAATTTTTAAGAATTGCTTTTTTAATTAAGTTTAACTAACATTAGGTATGAAAAAAATAGATGGGCTTGAGATAACAAATCATAATAATTCTAAGAGAATAATAGAAATTAAGATTGAAGATAAAATATTAGAAAAATTAATATTTCCGTTTAATAAATTTGATATTACTGCACTTGAGTACAAACCATTTACCAGATTTACTATTGCAAATAGTTTAGATACTTTGACTAATAATAAGTTGGGAGAATTGATGAATTCTATTATTAGAGATAGAAATACAGGATGTTTTATTATTGGTCCTAAAAATTATAATTCTAAAATCAATGATATTTTTTTAGTCAAATTATCTACTGCAATTTCACATTTAATAGGAACTCCAAATTATGATGCAATGGCTGGAAAATACTATGCAAGATTTCATGTTAAGCACGAGGATAATAGTGACTCTTATTTAAGAAAAGCTTACATTAATATGGATCTCCATACAGATGGCACCTATGTTAAAGAGGTAACAGACTGGTTGTTGATGACCAAAATCGAAGAAAAAAATGTAGACGGAGGAGAAACATCGATGTTACACTTAGACGATTGGGAGCATTGTGAAGCACTGTTTAAAGACCCAGTTGGAAGACAAGATTTTAAATGGGGCTCTCCAAAAAGTAAGAATATTAATTATAAAATTGAACATCCTATATTTTCAAGTGATAAAAATGGAAAACCCCAAATATCTTATATTGATCAATTTCCAGAACCTAAAAATATGGAACAAGGGTTATTTTTACAAAATCTTTCAGACGGTCTTGAAGAGAGTAAAAGTAAAGTGATACTTAAGCTTCCAGTTGGATCATCAATAATAGCAAATAATTACTTTTGGCTTCACGGTAGAAGGCCATTTAGAGAGAATAAAGACTTAAATAGAGAACTGCTTAGAATCAGGGGAGCTTTTTTTGAACAAATCAATTTGTAAATAAAATATAACTAAATTGTAAGTTGTAATATAAATTTTAGTTTTTTAGTGTAAAAAACCCTTAATTTATTGAACTTTTATTGTGATAAAAATATCACTTTAAATAAAAAAAAACTTTTTATGCAAAATCATTATATTAAACTTTGATTTTAGGCAATATAAGTCTAGCTTAATATTAACGTTAATAATAACTAAGGAAAAAATATGAAAAAAATAACAATTGCGATCCTTATGCTACTAGGGACATTTTCAATGGCTTCTGCAGAGCTTGGTGTAAATGTTGGAGTATCAGGCAGTATGGGTATATTTACCGCAAAAGGTAATGAAGCAATGGGTAGTACTGATCCAGGAAATGGTTCGCCCTATGACAGAGCGGTTTCTCCATTAGCTATGGGTTCATTATTCATTGAAAAAACACTAGGTGATTATGTAACAGTAGGTGTTGATTATGTTCCAAATGGAATAGATTCAGAAACAGCTACTCAAGATAAAGCCTGTGAAGCTGCAACTTGTACACAAACTATTAAAGTTAGTTTCGATGATATGACTACAGGATATGTTGCTCTTAATGTAACAGAGAATTTTTACGTTAAAGCTGGTGTAATTCAAGTAGACGTTATCAGTAAAGAAAGTTTAGACACTGGCGGAACTTATGGCAACACAAGTATGGATGGTACTGTAATTGCTATGGGTTACAATAAAGAACTAACAAACGGTCTTTTTGTAAGAGCTGAAGGAAGTTATATGGAGTTTGATGATATCTCACTTCTAGCTGCTACTGGTGAAACTAGAACTGCGCACGCTAAAGATATCGGCGGTGCAACTGGTAAAATTTCAATTGGAAAATCATTCTAATTTAAATTTATATTTATTTAAAAAAGCCCTCTTCGGAGGGCTTTTTTTTTGCCCAAAAAAAAAATTATTACTGATATAGTTATTGTAAAATATGAAATTAGGATTTATTGGAACAGGTAAAATAGCATCGTCAGTGATTACTGGAATATCAAATTCACAAATATCATATAAAAAGATATTAATTTCATCTCGTAACAAATCTATTGCGAAAAAACTCAAAAACAAATTTAACAAAGTAATCATATTTAAAGATAACCAGGAGATTATTGATAGAAGTGATTGGATTTTTTTATCTGTAACCCCAGAAGTTGGAAAAAAAATTATTAAAAAATTAAAATTTAGATCTACTCAAACGATAATTAGTTTTATATCTACAATCACTTTGGGGGAATTAAAAGATGCAATTAAAGTTAAAGCAAAAATTGTAAGAGCAATACCATTACCGCCAATTTCATTAAAAAAAGGACCTGTTCCAATTTGTCCACCAAACAAAAAAGTAAAAATTTTTTTTAATAAAATTGGAACCACAGTTGAAATTAAAAATGAGAAATCCTCAATTAATTTTTGGTCAACCTCTGGTATGATGGCACCTTTTTATAAGTTGTTAAATGTTATGACTGAATGGTTAATTAAAAAAGGTATTAAAAAAAAAGATGCACAGAAATATATAACATCGTTGTTTTTAGCTTTGTCAGAAGATGCAGTTGTAAATTCTAATAAAGATTTAAAATATTTAGTAAAAGAGTCTCAAACACCCAAAGGTTTAAATGAACAAGGTGTAAATGAATTAATAAAAGCTGGCTTTTATAAAAAATTAGAAAAAACGCTAAATAGTATTCATAAAAGATTAAATAAATAATATTTTATGAATCAAAATATTTTACAAATTAATAATTTATCTAAATACTTTGGTGGATTAGCTGCAGTTTTTGATTGTTCATTAAAAATTAAAAAAGGGTCGATTACAGGAATTATAGGACCTAATGGCTCTGGTAAAACCACATTATTCAATCTAATTGCTGGCAATATAAAATCTTCAGATGGAAAAGTTTTATTCAATAATGAAGATATAACAGATGTACCTTCTCATGAATTATTTTCAAAAGGAATACTCAGAACTTTTCAAATAGCGCATGAATTCACAAATTTATCAGTATTAGAAAATTTGATGATGGTACCAGCTAATCAATCTGGTGAAAAGTTGATGACTGCTTTGTTAAAACCAAAACTAGTTAAAACTGAAGAATTGGCAATAAAACAAAAAGCGCAAGATGTTGTTGATTTTTTAAATTTAAAACATTTATCAAATGAATTAGCAGGAAACCTCTCAGGGGGACAAAAAAAACTCTTAGAACTTGGAAGAACAATGATGGTTGATGCTAAATTAGTATTATTAGATGAAGTTGGTGCTGGAGTTAATAGAACACTTTTAAGGGATTTAGGAAGTGCAATTTTAAAATTAAATAAAGAAGAAGGTTATACATTCTGTATGATTGAACATGACATGGAGTTTATAAGTAGATTATGTGATCCTGTCATAGTCATGGCGGAAGGATCTGTTTTGTTTGAAGGAACTGCTGAAGAAGCAAAAAAAAATGAAAAAGTTATTGAAAGTTATTTGGGACGAGGTTCAAAAATAAAGGAAGAGAATTAATGGCTTTTTTTGAAGGAATAAAAATGACAGGTGGTTATGATAATGGACCAGATATCATTCATTCTTGCTCAGTTTATGTTAATCGGGGAGAGATAGTTTCAATACTTGGTCCTAATGGAGCTGGTAAATCTACAGTGATGAAAGCAATGTTGGGACTTTTAAATTTAAATTCTGGATCTGTAATAATTAATGGAAAGGATATTTCAAAACTTTCACCACAAGATAGAGTTAGAGAAGGTATTTCGTTTGTGCCACAAACTAAAAATGTTTTTGCTGGCATGACTGTGAAAGAAAATTTAGAAATGGGTGCATATTTAAGAAATGATGATTATCAAAAAGTTATTGATGAAATTTATGAACTTTTTCCAATATTAAGAGAAAAAAAAGAACAGTTAGTAGGTGAGCTTTCAGGTGGTCAAAGACAACAAGTTGCTCTAGGAAGAGCTCTAATGATAAGACCAAGCGTTCTAATGTTAGACGAGCCCACTGCAGGTGTATCTCCAATTGTAATGGATGAATTATTTGATCATATAATTAAAGTAAAAAGAACAAATGTTGCAATATTAATGGTTGAACAAAATGCTAAACAAGCATTAAACATTTCTGATAGAGGCTATGTTTTGGTCACTGGTGAAAACCGTTACTCAGGTACAGGTAAAGAATTATTAAATGACCCAAGGGTAAGAAGTTCTTTTTTGGGAGGATGATATGGATTTTTTAAACGCTATTATATTATTATTAAATTATATTTTTGTCCCAGCTTTAACTTATGGTTCTCAATTAGCGCTTGGTGCAATATTTGTAACTTTGATCTATGGAATCTTGAGATTTGCTAATTTTGCAACTGGAGACATGATGGCATTTGGAACGATGGTAACTATTTTAATTACTTGGTATTTTCAATCACTTGGTATTTCTTTAGGTATTTTACCAACAGCTCTTCTTGCAATACCTTTTGCAATAATTTTCATGATTGGTTATATGCTTTTAATAGATAAGTTTGTATTTAGATATTATAGGGTTCAGAAAAGCCCCCCTGTTCAACTTGCAATGGTTAGTATTGGAGTAATGTTTGTAACACAAGCTGTAGTTAGAATAATAATTGGCCCTAGTGATAGACGATTTTTTGATGGAGAAAAGTTTATTATTAAAGCGGGTGAGTTTAAAGAAATGACAGGTCTTAATGAGGGTCTAGCAATTAAATCTAGCCAGGTAATAACAATATTTATAACATTAGTGTTGGTTTCAATTTTATTTTGGTTTTTAAATAAAACTAAAACTGGAAAGAGTATGCGAGCTTATTCAGATAATGAGGATTTAGCTTTACTATCTGGAATTGACCCTAAAAGAGTAGTTATGATTACATGGATCATTGCAGGTATTTTGGCAACTATAGGTGGTGCATTATATGGTTTGGATAAAAGCTTTAAGCCATTCACTTACTTTAATAACATGTTGCCAATTTTTGCAGCAGCAATTGTAGGAGGTATTGGAAACCCTTTTGGAGCGTTTCTAGGTGGATATGTAATAGCTTTTTCAGAGATATTTCTAACATATGCTTACAAAAAATTTTTTATGTATATTTTACCATCAAGTATGGAACCAGAAACTTTAGTCCAACTTTTATCAACTGATTATAAATTTGCTGTGTCATTTTCTATACTAGTGATCGTTTTACTCTATAGACCTAACGGAATATTTAAAGGAAAGGTATTGTGAGAAAGCACTTAAATGTAATTATAGCCTACGTAATAATGTTAGGACTTATTGTTTTAGTTGGAATATTTCAATCATGGAATGTTGCTTTATCTATTTTTAATATGTGTTTAATTTCAGCAGTTATGACAATGGGTGCCAACATACAATGGGGATATGCTGGTTTAATCAATTTTGGACTAATGGGTTATGCGGCCTTAGGTGGTTTGGCTGCAGTCTTAATATCAGTAGATCCAGTACAAGAAGCTTGGAGTGCAGGCGGATTTGATATTCTAATGTGCCTATGGCTTATAATTGTGATGGTATTTGTTATTCGTTTTATCTTAAAAAATTTTGAAAAATCAAAAAAAAGAACGTATGGAATTATTGGAGTTATAATTGCAGGAATTGTAATTATAAGAATTACTTCAGAGTCTGGTATTGAAGCAATTGAAGCAGTTAACCCAGCAACAACTGGATTTCTTGGAGGCTTAGGTTTGCCAATAGTGTTTTCTTGGATAGTTGGAGCCTTCTTTGCTGCAGGTTTAGCTTTTATAGTTGGAAAAGTTGCCCTAGGATTACGTGCAGATTATTTAGCTATTGCAACACTTCTTATTTCTGAAATTATCATAGCTATAATTAAGCATGAAGATTGGTTAACCAGAGGTGTTAAGAATGTAATTGGATTAGATCGACCAGTTCCTTACGAAGTAGAACTCCAAACTAAAGAATGGTTTATAAACTTAGTCACAAAATTTAACTCAGGTAAACTAGAATTAATTTCGAGTATTGCTGACAAACAAACAGCACTAAATCAATTAGTTATTGAAGGATCTTCAGTTTTTGTAAAACTTTGTTATTCAGGGTTATTTTTAACAGTAGTTGTGGCATTACTAATAGTTACTCAAAAGGCTCTTTATTCACCATGGGGAAGAATGATGAGAGCAATAAGAGATAATGAAGAAGCAGCAAATGCTATGGGCAAAAATGTTGTTAAACAACATTTGTTAATTTTTATTTTAGGTTCAGCAATAGTTGGAATAGCTGGTGCTATGCTGGTAACTCAAGACGGTTTATTCACGCCAGGCAGCTATCGCCCAATGAGATACACTTTCTTAATTTGGGTAATGGTAATTGTGGGTGGAAGTGGTAATAATTTTGGTGCGATATTAGGTGGTTTTGCAGTTTGGTTTTTATGGATTGAGGCAGCACCAATTGCATTATTTTTGATCAATTTTTTTACAGCAGGCTTAGCAGATACTCATTCATTAAAAATACACTTAATTGAAAGCGTTCCATACTTTAGATATTTAATGATGGGAATGGGGCTATTATTGATAATGAGATATCGTCCAAAGGGTATACTTCCTGAAAAAATAGAAATAAAGTAATGTTATTATGAAATATATTTTATTAGGTGCTGCTATGGCATGGGCCATGTACATTGGTGATAAATATTTTTTTTAATGAATAAAAACCTTTGGTTGCTAATTCTAAGCCAGATTTTTGCTTTTACTGCTGCGCCAGTAACAGTCTTCTTAAGTGGAATAATAGGTTCACAACTTAGTCCAGTAAAATCTCTAGCTACTTTACCAATGGCCTTATCAATTGTTGGAATAGCAATTTTTGCAATTTTTGCGGCAAAGATTATGAGTATAGTTGGTCGTAGAACAGGGTTTATATATGCTTCAATTGGAAGCTCTTTGTCATCTTTGTTGGCTGCTTTCTCAATAATCACAGAAAGTTTTATTTTATTCAATTTAGCATGCTTCTTACTAGGTGCTACAGTAGCTTTTAGCCATCAATATCGTTTTGCAGCTGTTGAAACCGTAGAAAAAGATAGAGCTCCAAAAGCTATATCAATAATATTATTAGCAGGAATAGGATCAGCTTTTATTGGACCAAATTTAGCAAACTTCACCAAAAGTGCTATAGACGGTCACTTATATTCAGGATCATATATTGCCCTTGCTGCTATAACTCTTACATCAACAATTTTTTTGTTTTTTTATACAGATGGACACAAACCAAATAAAGTTATTGGAAAAATAACACGTAGTTATTTTGAATTAATTTCTCAACCAAGGTTTTTACAAGCTTTGATTGCCTCATCATTTGCTTATGCAGTGATGTCATTTCTGATGACTGCAACACCAATAAGTATGCATATAATGGAGAAAATAAGCTTAACCAAAACAGGATTTGTAATTCAGTTTCATATAGCCGCAATGTTCCTCCCATCATTAGTTACAGGTAATTTAATAAAAAGATTTGGGCATAGTAAAATAATGCATGCTGGTGTCGCTTTATTTTCAATCACAATTTTAACTAGTTTGTTTGAACAAAACTTTGTTAACTATTTAATAGCCTTAATATTTTTAGGTTTTGGTTGGAATTTTTTATTTATATCTGGAACAAGTTTACTAGTTTTATCTTATAGAGAAGATGAAAAATTTAAAGCACAAGGATTCAATGATTTAATAGTTTATTCCACCCAAGCAGTTGCCAGTTTATCTGCAGGTATGTTTTTAACTTTTACAAGTTGGAAAACAATGAATCTAATTTGCATAATTTTTTTAGTTTTGATTACTTTATCTACCTTAAGAGCTGATCTAATTAATAAAAAATAAATGGAAATTTTATCATATATACAACTTAGTCTTTCTGAAGTTTTTTTAATAGTATTTATAGTGTTTATTGCATCAATCATAAGAGGTTTTAACGGTTTTGGCTTTTCTGCCATATGCATTTCAGGCTTCTCTTTTATACTTCCTGCAATTGAAATAGTTCCAATAATTTTAATACTTGAAGTGATGATTAGTATTTTTATGATTCCTTATATTTGGAACAAAATTGACTGGGGTTTTGTAATAAAGATATTAGTAGGAATAATTATTGGATCTCCAATAGGTCTTTATTTATTAAAATACTTAAACCCTGAAACAACACACTTATTGGTTTGTTTAATTATAATATTTTTTTCAATTTTATTAATGAAGGGATATTCAAATCAAAAAATAAATAATGACTATGTCAAAGTATTTACAGGTTTAATATCTGGTACTTTAAATGGACTAACTACCTTAGGAGGAATGCCTGTGGCACTTTTTTTATTGATAACAAGTATACAGCCAGCAGTTATTAGAGGATCCTTAGCAGCATTATTTTTTTTAACTGATATTTATGCTTTTGCTCTCAGTTTTTTTGCTGGCATAGTTGACCCCACAACAATTTACAGAACATTCCCATTAATTATCATTTTGCCAATTGGTGTTTTTATTGGAAATAAGCTCTTTGTTAAAAGTAAAGAAGCAACTTACAGAAAGGCAGTTTTCTTTTTTCTAATATCTATTTCAATATTTGGTATTTTTAGAATTATCATTAATTTTTAGATAAAAAAACCCCAGCAATTAGTATTGCTGGGGTTTTAAAATTAAAATGTTAATTATCTTTGTTTTTTAGTTTTAAACTTTCCACTTTTGATTTCTTTTTCTAAAAAAGAACCTTCAGCTTCACCAACTTCAGTAAATGATACTCCAGTAGCACCTTCATAATCAATTTTTTTACCTTTAGCTAATAATTCTAAACCTTTTTTTAGTTCTCCAGGATAAATTTTTGTCCCTGGAGCATTAGCAACACCCATTACATTTTTAGCAATAGAAGCTCTATCTACTGAATTACCTGCCTGCATTGCAAGAACAATTAAAGCAGCCGCATCATAAGATTCACCAGTATAAGGTCCAGAAGAGTCTATACCTGCTCCACCAGCAACTTTTGTAAATACTCCGGCACCCTTTCCAGTCGAACCTGGTATTGAGCCAAATGATTTATTTAAGTCTTTTCCAAAAGTATCAGTTAAAGAGTCACCAATCATACCATCAGATAAAATAAATGTATCAAACGCACCAGAATCTAAAGAGCCTTGAATTATTCCTTTTCCACCTTGGTCTAGGTAACCGATCACTGCAACAGCGTCACCACCTGCAGAAGCTAATGTAGCCACTTCAGAGGAGTAGTCAGCTTTCCCATCTTCATGCGCTGATGAGGTTGTAACTTTAATACCATGAGCTTTAATTGCAGCTGCATAAACATCAGCCAAACCTTTTCCGTAGTCATTATTAGTATAAGTAATAGCAACACTTTTGATTTTTCTGTCTTTAGTAATATCAGCTAAGATTTGACCACCTCTAGCATCTGAAGGAGCTGTTCTAAAAAAGAATCCTTTATCATCTAGAGTAGTTAATCCTGGAGAAGTTGCTGAAGGTGAAATCATTACTACACCATTAGGTATACCAACTTTTGATGCTATAGCACCAGTAACACCCGAACAGTCAGCACCCATAATAGCTGCAACTCCTTGTGAAATAACACCTTCAGCCGCTGTTACTGCTGCTGCTGCGTCAACACAAGTTGAGTCTGCTCTTACTACTGAAATAGTTTCTCCACCTAATAGTGAACCTGAATCAGAAGCTTCCTTAAATGCAAGTTCTGCAGATGCAGCCATAGCTGGTGTAAGAGATTCAATAGGACCAGTAAATCCTAATATAATCCCCATTTTAACTTCTGCGAATGTACTCGTTGTAAATGTTGAAACGAATATAAATGCAGCAATAAATAGTTTTTTCATTATTTTCCTCTTTGATTGTTAACAATTTATAAAAAGCTAATTTAATTATGATTAATCAATTATTTCAATGGGTAAATTATCTTATTTTACTAAGCAAAAAGACCGAAGTTATTACTATTATTCCACCAGAAATGAAAAAAGTGGTTGGAACCTCTCCAAATACCAAAAAAGTAAAGATTATCCCAAAAATTGGGAACAAGGAATAAAAAGGAAAAATTCGACCAACTGTATAAAACTTATAGAGATAAAACATTAGTAGATGAGCGCATAAAGAAACAATTATAGCTTGGTACGAAATTAACAGCCAAGATTCTAAGTTGATTGATTTGAAATTAGAAACTGTATCACCTTCAATAAAATAAGAAATTATTAATAGAAATATAAAACCAAAAAGGCCAATGCTTGAATTAATTAAACTAGTATCCAAATCCTTCAATTGTCTAGAGTAAACTTGGGCTAGGCCAAAGAATAAAGCCATTAAGCTTGCAAAAAACAATCCTAAAAAATTATCATTCAACTTTGGATCAAAAAATATTATTAAAATTCCAATAAAAGCTGTAAAGATAAGTATCCATTTATTTCTACTAATATTTTCTCCGAGCATAACTGCACTTGCAAGTATTCCAAAAGGTATAGCTAATTGAGAACCAACAATTATTGGCGATATTATTGACGAATGATAAAGAGATAAATTCATAAATACATAAACCATAACACCCATAGAGATTGAAAAAGCTACCAGTGAAGGAAAGTATTTTTTATTAGGAATTTTAAACTTCCAAAAAGGAATTAATATAATTAATACTAAACCCATTCTAAGTGATGCCATCAGAATTGGTGGAACAGAATTATTTAATGCTAGTTTAGCAACAGGAAAAGCACTTCCATGAGCTGCCATTATAAACAGCAAAATGAACAAATGTTTTAAGGGCATTATCTCATTGAAAAAGGATCAAGAGATGGCTCATCAGATGTATAAAACCAAGTTGTTTTTACTCTTGTATAATCTTTAATAGATTCAATGCCTGCTTCTTTTCCATATCCACTATCTTTTATTCCTCCAAAAGGAGCTGAAGGAGATATTAGTCTATAAGTATTAACAAATGTAATTCCTGCACGAATTGCTTTTGAAACTCTCATTCCTCTTGCAAGGTCACTTGTATAAACACCTGATGATAATCCATATTGGTTATCATTCATTTTTTTCAAAACTTCTTCTTCTGTATCAAATTTCATTACAGATAAAACTGGTCCAAATAATTCATTTTCTGCTGTTGGTAGATTGTGATTATTACACTCAATAATAGTTGGGGGAAAATAATAACCTTCATTTGAAAATGAATCTCTTTTACCACCACACCTAAGTTTTCCACCCTGTGCAATAGTTTGTTTTATATTTTTTTCTATAATTTCTAATTGTTTAAAATTACTTAAAGGTCCCATTTCAGTCTCTGAGTCCATTGGTGCGCCAATTTTTATTTTTTCTGCTCGTTTTACAAGTTTAGTTAAAAATTCTTCATAAATTCCATTTTGAATATAAAGTCTAGAACCAGCAATACAACTCTGTCCACTAGCACCAAAAATTCCTGCAACAATACCGTTTATAGCATTATCTTGTTTGGCATCATCAAATACAGCAACAGGGCTTTTTCCTCCCAGTTCCAAACTAACCTCAGATAAGTTTTCAGCAGAATTTCTAATTATGTGTCTAGCAGTCTCTGGACCTCCAGTGAAGGCAACTTTTTCAACAAAGTTATGAGTGGTTAAAGCTTTACCACATGGATCGCCAAAACCAGTGATAATGTTTATAACTCCTTTTGGTAAATTAGTTTTTTCAATTAACTTTCCAAATTCAAAAATAACAGCTGGAGCTAACTCTGATGATTTAAGCACTACAGTATTTCCCATTGCGAGAGCTGGGGCAAGTTTAGTTGCAGTTAAAAACATTTGTGAATTCCATGGTACGATTGCAGCAATCACTCCTATAGGAATTCTTGTTGTAATTGCCTGTATGTTTGGTTTATCAATCGGCAATACTGTTCCTTCAACTTTATCAGCAAGTCCTGCATAATAATCATAATATTCAGCAATATAATTTGCTTGTTTTTTTGTTTCTCTAAATAATTTTCCTGTATCAATTGTTTCAATTTCTCCAAGCATCTCTGCATTTTCTCTTAATTGGTTACCAATAGCTCTTAAAAATTTTCCTCTTTCTCTTGGTAATAATTTTGGCCATTCACCCTCAAATGCTTTTTGAGCAGCTTTAACCGCTCTATCCACATCTTTTGCACTTGCCTCAGGAACGATTGCCCAAGGTTTATTTGTTTCTGGGTTAAGAGTTTCAAAAGTTTTTTTACTTTCTGAGTCAACCCACTCACCATCAATAAACATTTTATATTTTTTTAATTTATTCATTTTGTTCTATAAAATTCTTAATAGCCATATTTACATCATCTGCACATTCAATACCACAAAGATGTTTTCCACCTTTAATGATTTTTAGTTGGCTATTGTTAATTACATCGCTCAATTTTTTAGACATTTCTACTGTAGATCCCATATCGTTCTCTCCAGTTATAACTAAAGTATTAACACTAATATTTTGAAAATTTTCGTCATTTTTATGAAATACGAAAAGTTTATAAACTTTTAAGAAATTTTCTATATTATTTTTTTCTAAAATAGAACTTATTTTTTTATAAATATCTGGATTTTTTTCTAAATATTCATCAGTAAACCATCTTTTTAAAGCTTGTCTTGAAAGTTTAGAATTATTTTTAGTTAAATTATATCTATCATTGACAATCTTTTGCTGAAATTCATTTCTCTTAAATATTGAACCAAGTAAAGTCAAAGATTTAAGTCTATCATTGTATTTTGTTGCAAAATTTCTAGCTATTAAAGAGCCTATTGAAAATCCAATTAAATGAATTTTATCAAATTTTAATTCATTTATTAATAAGATTAATTGCTCTGAAAAATCATCAAAACTTATATTTGATTTATTTAAAGGAGTTTTTCCATGACCAAGAATGTCATAAAAAATTGTAGTATAATTTTTGAAATAATCAAATTGAGGTTGCCAAATTTCATGTGTTAAGCCAACACCATGAATAAATATTATTGGTATTTTTTTATCAGTTTGATTTAATAAATAAAAAGTTTCTGATGAGTCGGTGCCATTGATCATTAATTTTACTTAGGCTCTATACCCATCTCTTTCATATCTTGATACCTATCACCAGTTCTTGCATGAGCTCTTCCACTAGATGCTCCACCAATAGCTATGACAATTTCATCGTCAAATGGTGCATCATGAATTGTAAATTCATGAGTTAAATAATAGGGTCTTAAACCAGAGTCAGTCTTGTGCATCATTGGAATAGAAATTTTAGATCCAGCTGAGCCTCTAGTATTGGTAAAGCTCAAATAAGAAGTTCCACCGACAGCATCTCTAAATTTATTCCCAAATCTTAGTGTATGAATAAACGCTGAAGCATGCTCTATTTCACCATTTAATCCTACAACACCTGCTTTACCATAAGCTAAAATTTTTTCTGGAGATCCAATTTCTTTAATCAGCTCTGGAACTAGTAAGTCACCTAACTTTGGGGCTAAATCTAAAATAGCAGGTCTTAAATCCTCGACAAAACCTAGTCCATGCCATGGGTTTTTAAAAACAGCAGCCACAGAAACTAATAAAACAGGTTCCTTAGCTTTTTTCCCCCCTTCGATAAAAGTTTTGTCTACAAATTTTGTAAATTTTCTTAAATTAATATCCATATCTATTATCTTATATCACTTGAGCAATAACTAACCAGGCATTAACATTTTTACTTGCAATATAGTTTGATTTGAAAAATTCAATTATTTTCCAATATTTCTTATCTTCTAATTCTTTGATTTTCTTGTCAAACCCATATTCTCCATAAATTCCAAGATTAATGGTGAAACAAATATACGATTTTTTTTTACTGATTCTTACCATTTCACCAAGAGCTGGAGGGTTAACATGACCATAAGTAAAAGTGCCCACACATGTTATCCCATCGTAGCTATCATTTAAAATCTCAATTTTTTGATTTAAATCTATTTTATATTTATTTTTATAAACATCTGCTGGAACTAAATCTAACATTTTTTGTGAAAAATCAGCCCCATCAATATTTGTAAATCCATTTTTTTTTAACTCTAACCCAACTAATCCAGTTCCACAGCCTGCATCTAGTATCTTAATATCTTTTTTTGAGGCGTACTTTTTAAAAAGTTCTACAGTTTCTTTAGGTCCAGAATATTTCCAATCAACCATGTCTTTGTCATATTTATTTTCTATAGTCCATTCATCATAATAATTTTCAACTTCTTTTCCTGCTTTAAGTTTATAGATTGGAAGTTTATTTCCTATATCTTTTTGAGACATTTATTTAATTCTGTGTTTAAAACTATCTCTTCTAAAACTGTATAGAGCATTTCGATCTATATCAATATCGATAATGACTGGTTTGTTACACTTCAAAGCAGCCTTAATTGTTTTGTTTACTTCAGAAAGTTTTTTAACTTTGAAACCTTTTGCTCCATAAAGTTCTGCAATTTTATCAAACGAGGGGCTTTTAATATCTGCACCCAAGTATCTTTTTCCAAAAAAATCTTTTTGATAAGCTTTTTCTGCTCCCCAACTTTGATTATTCATTATTATTGTAATTGTGTTTATTCCGTATTCAACTGCAGTACTTAATTCTGAAACAGTCATTCCAAATCCACCATCACCCATAAGACTAACAACAGTTTTTTTTGGCTTCGCTACTTTTACTCCTAAACCACAAGCAAATGAAAAACCAACTAAACCAAAATCTAACGGAGTAAATAAAGAAGGTGGATCATAGTATTCAAGGGCATCCGTTGCCTGTAAACACAAAGTTCCTGCATCTAAAGTAATTACAGAATTTTTAGGAAGAGCTTTTCTTAATTGTTTAAATAAATCTTGAGGTTGAATAGGAAATTTTTTTACTGTACTCACTTTATCTCTTTTAGAAATAAACCTCTTTCTTTCCCTATAATATTCTTGTATCCAATTTTTTGTATCTAAAGTGATTTTTTGTTTTTTTATTTCTTCATAAATTTGATTTGTGGCAGTAGCTGCATCTGCATGAATTCCAACAGAAACAGGAAAATATCTTCCAAGCATTTTCTTCTCTAGCTCTATTTGAATAATCTTAGCTTTTTTATTTATATTATCGTAAGAATAAAAAGTTGAATTAAATCCAAGTCTTGTTCCAATAGCAATTATAACATCAGCTTTTATAACAAGTTTTGAAGCAACAGGATTTCCTCTTGGACCCATTTGACCAGCATTTAATTTACAATCAAAAGGAATTGCATCCCCGTGTCCTGCAGCAGTTACGATTGGAATATTTAAATACCTAGCTAGTTTAATCACTTTTTTATGTTGAGCTGTGTACTTGATTCCAGCACCTGCAACAATTACAGTTTTTTTGGAATTTTTAATTATTTTTACTGCTTTTTTAATTTTACTAACTTGACCTTTAATGAAACTAAAGTTTTTATATGAGGTTTTATTGGTATTTATATTAAAATTTTCTGTTGCTGCCAAAATATTTCTTGGTAAATTAATACACACAGGGCCTCTTCTTGGAGACATAGCCACTTTAAAAGCCTCACCTATTATAGCAGGGATTTTTTTTGTAATTTTTACCGTCCATGTTTTTTTGGTAATTGGGCCAAACAACGATTGTTGATCTAGGCCTTGAAAAGCATCTTCAATATTATCTTTTGTTGAATAAGATCCAGCCAAAGCAATAACTGGTGAAAACGCTGCTTTTGCCTGTGCTATACCTGTAACCAAGTTTGTTGCCCCGGGTCCATTTTGACCTGCAAGTATTATACCAGGCTTATTGGAAGCACGAGCATATCCATCAGCCATATGTGTGCCAGTTCTCTCATCTCTTACTCCTATAAACTTTATACTTTTTTCATAATATAAAGCGTCAAACATCTCCATAGTAGCTGAACCAATTAATCCAAAGACGTGTTTTACTTTTTCTTTTTTTAAAGATTTAACAGCAGCTTGACCGCCAGTTAAATTTTTTTTTGATTTGTTCACGAAACTTTTTTAACTTCAGAATCAATGTCATCTTTAAAGTGAGGCATTACTTTTTCAGTAAAAAGCTTAATACTTTTCATACAATCTACATGCTTAACACCAGGAAAGTTTGACCAAACTTGAAGATTTTGCAAATTTAATTCAGATTTTAATTCATGAATTTTTTCAATTACATACTCAGGTGTTCCAAAAAGCATATTTCTTTTATGTAAAAAGTCATAACTCAATAAATCCAATTTACCTTTAGTTACTGGTAGCTCTTCACCTGGATCCATATGGTTTCCAAGTCCTCTCCAATGACAAACCCATCTCATATAATTTACCATATGTTCACCAGCTTTTTCTTTAGCTTCTTCCATTGTGTCAGCTATAAACATGTCTCTTACTAACGAAACACCTTCTCCCATAGGCACATTTCTTTTTTCAGTTTCTGACTTTGCATTTTTAAATGCTTCAAACTTAACTTTAAGAGCTTTCACTGTAGGAATCCACATTATGATGTTTAATCCTTGTTGTGCAGCCCATTCGATTGACCTAATTCCATCAACAACCTGATGAATAGGAGGACATGGTTTTTGATAAGGCTTTGGAAGAACACTTATATTTTCCATCACACTTGTCTCAAGGTTTACCAGATCTTTATTAGGTGGACTCATGTCATGCTGCCAAACATAGTCAGGTGCAGGGTAAGTATAAAACTCACCTTTGTGATTAAAAAATTTTTCTTTCCAAGCTTTTTTTAAAATTGTTAATGTTTCCTCAAATAATCTAAAATTTTTCGCTTGATCTTTCATATCAGCTTCTTTGTTAAGATTTATTGCCTCTCTTCCATAAATTCCTCTACCAATACCAATTTCAACTCTCCCTTTTGATAACTGATCTAATAAAGCAATATCTTCTGCCATTCTAATTGGGTTATGAAAAGTAATAACGTTACAAGCTTGTCCAATTCTTATATCCTTAGTTCTAGCTGCAGCATCAACTCCCATCATTAATGGGTTTGTAAGAGACTCCATTCCCTCATGGTTAAAATGATGTTCAGTATACCAAATAGAGTCCCATTTAGATTTATCACAGTATTCAGTAATTTCTCTAGTTTCGTCTAAAAGTTTATCGTAGGGTTTGTGTGTCCAGTTTGTTGTGTTACAAAAGTATCCAAATTTCATTATGCCTCCTTTAAATAATTATTTAAAAAAGACGACCTGATCCCGCTTTCGTATTGGAAGTAACGACGAGTTATGTATCGCTTTATGGGTTAATATTATTAATCTTAGCGTTGATATTCAATAAATTTTTTTAAAGATTTTTTTAAAAAAGTTTCAAAAAATATACCATTAGTTGTATTTTTGGCTGATCTACCTAAAAAAGAGTGGCTCATTTTAAAGTCATATGAAGGTTCAAAGAAAAAAGGTATAGACATTCTTTTAGTTTTGTTCCACAGCACTCTATGGTTAGTTGCTTTTAACTTTCCTTTACTTAAAAACTGTAAAGCCAATCCAGTATTTACGATCAAAGCATTTTTATTAAAAGGAACATCGTACCACTTTTTGGTTTTTCTATTCTGAACTTGAAGACCTCCTTTTTTGTCTTGATATAAAATAGTAAAAATTCCACTATCGACATGCGTCTCACATCCCAAAGCAACACCATCCTGTTTAGAAATTTCGATAGGTTTTGTTTGATTGGGATAACAGTTAAATCTTAGAGTGCTTAAGGTTTTAAGTCTCGCAAATGCTAATTTAGAGTTTTTAGTATCTTTCTTGTATAGTTGAATAATACTTTTAAATAAAATTTCTCCCAATATAAATAATTGATCAAAATAATTACTTAATAATTTTATAGATTTTTTATTGATAGCTTTATTAAGGTCAAGATATTCTATGTATGGATTTTTCAATTTTAAAGCATATTTTTTTGTTACTTTTAAATCTCCAATATCTAGTCCTTCTTTTCCATTTACATCATTTGGGAAATATCCTCTGTAAACATTTTTATTAATTTTATTCCATTTTTTTGGTGCAAGTTTCATCTTATTCTTAATAGGTGAATCAAAAAAAAAATTACCAATTTTAGCAATATTGTTAATTTCTTTTTTTTTAATTCCATGACCAGTAATTTGAAAAAAACCTACTTCAATGCAAGCCTTTTCAATTTTCTTAATAGTATTATTTGCAGGTAGAGAATTAAATTTTGAGCTTACTAAAGAGGAAATATCTATAGTTGGTATATAATTTTTCATTATCTAGTAGGAGTATCAGTAACGATCAATTGATCTTTTGTTTTTTCTCTTAAATAAATATATATCCCTGCAGTTATAATTATTGTAACACCAATGAAAGTTCTTGGTGATGGAATATTATTAAACACAATATATCCTATTAATATTGACCAGATTATTAAGGAATACTCATAGAGAGAAACAACTGAAGGCGATGCAATACTGTATGCATTAAAAACAAAATAAAATGCAAAAGCACCAATACATCCCATTGCTATAATAAATGGCCAAGCAAAAGGAACATTGGTAAACCATTCCCTAAAAATAAATTTAATTGCTGGGTTATCAAAATTATCAAACTGTCCTTCACCTGTAAAAATAAAAAATAAAATACTTATTAAAAGTGCACCCAAGTATAAATGTATCATTTGAGTATAAACATTATCTTTGTCTGAAGTAATTTTTGTAATAGTCATTGATATAGAGTAACATAAGGCACAAGCAACAGGTGCTAACTTCATATAATCAAAATTACTAAAATCTGGGTCTAAAACAATATACACTCCCAAGAATCCAACAAAAATTGCAGACCATCTTCTTATACCAACTTTCTCTTTTAAAAAAATTGTTGCTAAAATTGAAACAAAAAATGGACTAGAGAAAAATAATGCATTAGCCATTGCTAAAGACATGTATGTTAGTGAAATATAGAAAAAACTAAATCCAAAAAAGAAACATATAACTCTTAAGATCGTTAAAAAAGGGTAGTGGGTTATTAAATTTATTTTTTGTTTAGAGTATTTAAGATACCCAACTAACAAAACGAGTGCTACAAAAGTACGTCCAAAATACAATTCATACAATGCTGAATCTTCGTAAACAAATTTAATTAACGCATCTTGGATAGAAAATGTCGCCATCCCCAATAAAATAAATAGTATACCTTTGGGGTTATTTTGTACTTGTGTCATGAGTTAAGGATAAAATCAGCGGCTCTTTCAGCTATCATTAGTGTCGGAGCATTAAGGTTTCCGCTTGTAATTTCAGGCATTACTGATGCGTCTACAACTCTAATGTTCTCTAGACCATGAACCTTAAGTTTTTCATCAACTACAGCCATATTATCTGTTCCCATTTTTAAAGTACATGAAGGGTGGTAAGCCGTTTCAGCTTTAGATCTAATATATTCCTCAAATAATTTATCTGTATGAACATTTTCTCCTGGTCCAATCTCTTTTCCTGCAAAAGGTTTTAAAGAATTTTGATTAAGTATTTTTCTTGCAACATAAATACATTCAATTGTTTGTTTAAGGTCATCTTCATGTTCTAAATAATTAAATTGAATTTTAGGATAATCATATGGATTAGAGCTATTTAAAGTTATATGTCCTCTACTTTTTGGATGATTTGGACTTGCATGTAGTTGATAACCATGACGATCAGGATCGACTAATCCATGATCAATTACAAGAGCAGGAAAAAAATGAAATTGAATATTTGGATATTCTCTTTCTGGTGATGATTTACAAAACCCACCAGCCTCCAAAAATGAAGTAGCGCAAGGACCAGTTCTTGATAAAAACCATTGGATACCGATTCTTAACATATTCAATTTATTTACATAAGAATATAAGGTATCTGAAGTTTTACATTCTTGTTGTACATAGGTTTCTAAATGATCCTGTAAATTTCTGCCAACTCCCTTAAGGTTATGGATTACATTAATTCCTTTTTCTTTAAGGTGATCACCAGGCCCAATCCCCGAAAGCATTAATAGTTGTGGAGAATTTATAGCTCCACCACTTAGTATCACCTCTTTAGACGCATAAATTTTTTCAATTTTATTTTTTATTTTAACTTCTATTCCAATTGCTTTTTTTCCATCAAAAATAATTCTTTCTACAAATGCTTCAGTAAAAACTTTTAAATTTTTTCTTTTTTCCGCTGGATTTAAGTAGTATTTAGACACACTTGCTCTTTCACCATTGTGAATTGTTACATCGTACATTCCAAATCCTTCTTGATTTTTTCCATTCATATCATCATTTATTTCGTATCCTGCCTCTCCAGCAGAATTGATAAAAGCTTTAAATAAAGGATTTTTATTTTTAGATTGGTTTACGGGCAAAATTCCATTTCCACCTCTATAATTGTTTTCACCTTCTGACCAAGTTTCTATCTTTTTAAAATAAGGTAAAACTTTTTCATAAGACCAATTTTTTAAACCAAAAGAAGCCCATCTTTGATAATCATTAGGATTTCCTCTAACAAAAACCATTCCATTATGAGCTGAGCAACCACCTATCATTTTTCCTCTAGGACAAAAAAGACTTCTATTCTTTAAATGGGGCTCAGGTTCTGAGAAATATTTATAATTATATTTTGGATCGTGCATTGTATAAAGGATTGCAAGAGGCATGTTAACTTTCCAAATATCACTTTGTTTTCCAGCTTCAAAAATAGCTACATTGTTTTGACTATTTTCAGATAATCGATTAGCAAGCACACAACCAGCAGATCCTGCGCCAATAATTAAATAATCAAATTTCATATTAATTTTGAAGTTAGCAATTTTTGATAGTCATGGATATATTTCATTTTAAAGTTTGTTTTTTTTGCAACTTCATCAAATTTTCTTAAAAGTATTGAAGATTTAAAATATTCTTGTTTTTCAAATTTGTCACTTTCTCTATCATTTAACACTCCTCCTTGTAGTTTTAAGCTTGTTTTAGAAGCTTCTGACAGTAGTTTGAAATATTTTTTATCTCTCGCAAGATAACGTTTTGCAAGAACATGATTTTTTATTGGCTCAACTATCTCTTTTTTAAAAAAGTTCTTTAAATATTCGTAACCTATATTTTCATGTTGACCATCCAAATTTAATTTAACTAGTTCATTTGGATTTTCTAAAATGAAATGACCGTAATCATGCAATAAACATGAGCAAATTAATTCATCATCACACTTTGCATTTTCAGCAAGCATTGCTGTTTGTATCATATGCTCAGACATGGTGACTTTTTCCCCTATATAGAGTGATGTGTTGTTTGTAAAATTTAATATTATTTTATCAATAATTTGCATTATAATTATTGAGGTTGATCACCTTCAATTGCAATACGATCCATTATTCTCTCATAACCCAGACCTCTACCTGGAAAAAAGTCAGCGATAGCATAATGAATTACACTTCTATTATCCCAAATAGCAACAGTATTTTCTGTCCAATTAAATCTACAGGTTAAATCTAATCTAGCCTGATGTTCAAATATTTCTTTTAATAGTTCATCACTATGTTTTTTTTCTAAACCAATAATTTGTTTTGTATAAGTCCAGTTAACAAATAAAATTTTTTTACCAGTTTCAGGGTGAGTTCTAACAATTGGATGTTCATTTGAGTAAGAGTCATAATTTCTTTTTTTGTTACCTTCCATATATTTATAGTTATCGATAAAAAACTCTGCTCCTAAAGAGCTATGAACTGCTTTTTTATCTTTAATCTTATCTTTAATTTTTGGGTCTAATGTTTCCCAAGCAAGTTCCATATTAGAAAAACATGTATCTCCTCCAACTGGAGGTATCTTTAAGGATTTTAATATTACAGCTTTAGTAGGTTTAAAATTATAGCTTACATCACTATGCCAATTTTCACCCCATTGATTTTTTTCTTCTTTGCCTTTTACTATTCTTACAATTTCAGGATAATCATTTAACCCTTTGACATATGCATGTGTTTCAAGAGGGCCAAACTTTTCTGCAAGTGCTATTTGTTGATCTTTAGTAATTGGCTGATCTCTAAAAAAAATTACTTTATGCTCCAAAAGTAAATCATTTATCTTTTTAAAATTTTGATTAGACACATCTGTTAAATCAATTCCTTTGACTTCTGCTCCTAAAGCTCCAGATAATAATTTTATTTCCATTATTTTTTTAACTTTCCGGTAATTACTAAGTTAGTATTTTCAAAATTTGACTTATTTGAGTTAATAAAATTATTCATAACTTCTATTTTTTCTTTTTCGAATTCTGACACTTTTCTTTTACTTAAGTCAATATACAATGATAACATTTCAAGAGTTGCTGATAATTTTCTTGAGGATTTTTCAATCATTTCCATCTTGTAGTGTAATCTTTTTTTATCATGATCAAAAAAAGTGAGATTTATTTCAACCTCATTACCTTCCTTAACTTCATTATTATAAGTCGTGTACGTCTCAACAACCATAGTACTCATGTTGGTTGTTTTTGCCGAATTTTCACCCATTTTAAATTTTTCCAGCATAACCTCCCACACTTGATCAAAAACCAATACATAGTAAGCCATGTTCATATGGTTATTATAGTCTGTCCATTCTTTTTTAATGATTTGATTGGCTATATGCACTGACATTTTTTTATTTCCTCAACCTTTTTATTATATTATAAATTTACACTTAAATGAACAATAAGGTATTTATATCATGTGCGGTGACTGGATCAGGCGATACAGCCAGTAAGCATCCAGCGCTACCAAAAACACCAGAACAAATTGCAACAGCCTCAATAGAAGCTGCAAAAGCTGGGGCTGCGATAGCTCATATTCACGTAAGAGAAGAAGATGGCACTCCAAGCAGAAGATTGGAATTATATAAAGAAGTAGTCGATAGAGTTCGATCAAGTGGTACAGATGTGATTTTGAATTTAACAACAGGGATGGGCGGTGATCTTGATATTGGTCAAGGGGACAATCCCTTAGATTTTGGCCCTATGACAGATATGGCAAATGTTATGGAAAGAATTGCAAATGCTGAACAGTTCCTTCCAGAGATATGTACTCTTGATGCTGGAACTTTAAATTTTGGTGATAGTTCAACCATAACTGTTAATACACCAAACGATTTAAGAAAAGCTGCAAAAAAGTTAAAAGAAATAAAAGTCAAACCAGAAATAGAAGCTTTTGATTTAGGAAACATGTGGTTTGGAGCACAGCTATATAAAGAGGGACTATTAAGTGACCCACCTATGTTTCAAATGTGTTTAGGAATTCCATGGGGAGCACCCGCAACTACTTTAGCAATGCAAGCAATGAAAGATATTATGCCTAAAGAAGGTGTGTGGTCTGGTTTTGCAATTTCAAAAAATGAAATGCCATTTGTTGCACAAACTGTTTTAATGGGAGGAAATCCAAGAGTTGGATTAGAAGATAATTTATATTTATCAAAAGGTAAATTAGCAACTAACGCTCAATTAGTTGAAAAAGCTGCAAGAATTGTAGATGAGCTTGGTTATTCTACTATGACGCCAGCAGAGACAAGAGAGAAATTAAAACTTGTTAAACACAAGTAATGTCTCCAATTAAAAAAGTTGCAGTTATAGGAACTGGAGTAATTGGAGCAGGTTGGATCATTAGATGCTTAGCACATAATAAAATTGTATATGCTTATGATAAAGACATTAAATTAAAAAAAAATTTAATAGCTGAGATTAAAAGAACTTGGCCGTATGTAAAAAAACTTTTTAATAAAAAAACACTCAACTTTAAAAATTTTAAATATTTTACTTCTATTGATGAAGCTTTAAAAAATGCTGATTTAATTCAAGAGTGTGCGAGTGAAAATTATGCATTGAAAACTAAGTTGATGAGCACTATTGGAAAATATTCTAAACCAAATGCAATTATATCATCAAGTTCTTCAGGACTATTACCAACAAAAATTTATTCTAAATGTAAAAATCCTGAAAGAGCAATGATTGGACATCCATTTAATCCTGTTTACTTATTGCCAGCTGTTGAAATTATACCTGGAAAAAAGACAACAAAAAAGTTCTTAAGTAATGCTAAAAAATTTTACAAGTCAATTTCTATGAACCCGATTATGGTTAAACATGAATTACCAGGTTATCTGTCTGACAGATTGCAGGAAGCTTTATGGAGAGAAGGACTACATATTATTAATGAAGGACATGCAACTACAGAAGATTTAGATAGAGCAATTGAAGATGGACCTGGTTTAAGATGGTCATTAATGGGTACTTTTTTAACCTTTCATTTAGCTGGAGGAAAATCTGGAATGAAACATATGCTGGAACAGTTTGGGCCAGCTTTAAAACTTCCCTGGACAAAGTTAAAAGCACCAACGCTATCAAATAAATTAATTAATAGATTGGTAGAAGGGACAAAAAAACAATCAAAAGGTAAATCAATTGAAAAAATTTCTAATATTAGAGATGAATATCTAGTTAAACTTCAAAAGCTTCGAAAAAAATACGAAAAAAAATTAAGATAAATTAATCATTTCTTTCTGTGTGACCGTCTACAGATATTACTTGCCCAGAAACTTTATTAGAGTCATCAGAGATTAGAAAAGAACACATTTTACCAATATCCTCCTCTAAAATCCATTGTTTCATTGAACTCATGGAAATAAAATCTTTTTCAATTGATTTGGTTGAAACTTTAGTAAATTTTGCTTTATCTCTGATAACTCTTTTCATTCTATCGCCTTTAATTGTTCCAGGGCAAACAGCATTTACTCTTATATTAAATTTTCCAAGTTCCATTGCTAATGTTTTAGTAACACCAATAATAGCCCATTTACTTGCAGCATATGGAGAACGAAGTGGAAAACCAAGTATACCTGCTGTTGATGAAATATTTATTATGGATCCATTTTTAGATTTTTTAAGTAGAGGAATAGCTTTTTTTGTAAAATAAAAATGACTATTTACATCTACATGCAAAGTGTTTTCCCAGTCTTTTGATTTTAATTTTTCAAGGGATCCCGTAGGGCCTGCTATTCCAACATTATTAATCAATGCATCAATTTTTTTAGTTTTCTTTTTAACTTTTTCAAAAAAATCAGATACTTGATATTCATTAGATGCATCACAAAGATAGGAGAATAATCTTTTATTTTTTAATGGATGTTTATTTAATTTATTCAGAGATTTACTATCTATATCACAAAGATAAACATAAGCCCCCCTAAGTAGACATATCTTCGTTGTTGCCAATCCTATTCCAGAAGCTCCTGCGGAAATTATAATTCTTTTATTCTTTAATGATTGATTAACCATTAACTACGATTTTGTTAAAGATGATTGAAGTTCTTTATTGGTTATATACCCTTTAACATTTCCATTCTTATCAACCACTTCACAATTTGCATTTGTACAGACAATTTGAGGTAAAAATTCCTCTATAAACTGATCTTCATGTACTTTAACTAAATTTGATTTATCAATACCATTTGCTTCATTGGCATTTTTCATAATTATTTTTGCTTTAATTACTTTTGCTCTATTTACATCTTTAACAAAAGCTTTTACATAATCATCAGCTGGTTTCATTATTATATCTACAGGTGTCCCAACTTGGACTAATTTTCCAGCATTTAATATTCCAATGTGATCCCCAAGTCTTAAAGACTCGTCAAGGTCATGAGTAATAAATATTATTGTTTTTTTTAATTCTGATTGAAGATCTATTAATTGTTTTTGCATGTCACTTCTAATCAAAGGATCTAATGCACTAAATGCTTCATCCATTAACATGATGTCAGAGTTTGTGGCCAAAGCTCTTGCTAAGCCTACACGTTGTTGCATTCCTCCGGATAATTGATTTGGAAACTGATTTTCAAATCCATTAAGACCAACAGCCTCAATTTTTTCCATAGCAATTTTATCTCTATCATCCTCTGTTTTGCCTTGCATTTCTAAACCGTATCCAACATTTTGCATTACAGTTTTATGAGGAAATAACCCAAACCTTTGAAAAACCATGCTAATACGATTTCTTCTCCAATCAATTAATTGTTCTGGATTACAATTCATAATATTTGTTCCATCTATATGAATTTCACCTTCTGTTGGATCAATTAATCTATTTATGTGCCTAATAAGTGTAGACTTTCCTGAGCCAGATAAACCCATGCAAACAAACGTTTCACCTTCTTCAATCTTTAATGAAACATTGTCTAATCCTATTGTATGACCAGTTCGCTCTAAGATATCTTCCTTAGTTGCACCATCTTTAACCATTGGCATAACAGACTGAGGCTTGTTGCCAAAAATTTTATAAATATTGTTGATTTCTATTTTTGACATTATTTTTTTTCAGTTTTAGTTGGAGAGTTTCTTTCTTGAAGTGTTTCACCATAAGATTGTGTAATTCTATCTAATACAATAGCCAGTAGAACAATTGCAATTCCTGCTTCGGCAGCTCTTCCTACATTTAATTGTTGAAGACCTAAAAGAACTTCATCTCCCAATCCTCTTGTACCAATCATTGATGCTATAACCACCATAGATAATGCCATCATCGTACATTGGTTAATCCCTTGCATTATATTTGGAAGAGCTAATGGAATTTGAACTCCCCATAATTTTTGTTTTTTTGAAGCACCAAAAGCATCTGCTGCTTCAGTTACTTCAGTGTCAACCAATCTAATACCTAGGTCTGTTAATCTAACTAAAGGAGGAACTGCATAAATAAAAGTTGCAATAATAGCTGGTACTGCACCTAATCCAAATAACATTATCCCTGGTATCAAATATACAAAAGCTGGTATTGTTTGCATTAAATCTAATATAGGAAGAATTTTCTCTCTTACTTTATTGGCTCTGGACATCCATATTCCAATTGGAACCCCAATAACTAAACATAAAAATATACTTATTAACATAATTGAAGTTGTTTCAATTGCCTTGTCCCAAAATCTTGGGTGCAAAAATCCAATAAAAAAAGTACAAAATCCAACAGCAACGGTAGTTTTAATTTTTTTTCCACTTGCAAAATAAGCAAGCACAACAACACCAATAATTACCAAAGGCCAGGGAGCTTGAACTAAAAAATTTTTTAATCCCATCAACATTGCAAGCAAAACATTATTTATTGCTTCGAAAATAAAACCATAATTTTCGTTGAGAGCTTTAAACACTTTATTTATCCATGGCATTAAAGGTAAATCTAACCATTTAGGCCAATCACTTAACCATGAAAAATCTTTAAATAACTCGCCTACAGTTTCGGGTTTTCTCTTTGATGAATTATAACTTTTAATTAATAACCATATAAAAATTCCTAATAAACTTAAGTTGAATAAATTTTTTTTATCTTTGAACATATGGTTGAATTTTTATTAAAGAAGAGCCCCGAAGGGCTCTCCCAAATTATTTATCTTAAAATTAAAGTGCTGCTTTTACTTTTTTAGCAACATCAGCAGGAACCCATTTAGTCCAAGCTGATTCAGTTTTTAAGTATTCTTTAGCAGTTAACTCCATATCACCATCTGACTCATCTTCGTAGAAGGCCAACATTTTATTAACTGTTGCAGTAGGAATTGAGTACTTTGATAAGAACTTAGTTTCCTCAGGATGAGCAGCAGCCCATTTAGTTAGTACAGATTTAGTTAATGCCATATCTCTGTATTCACTTGCACAAGACTTAGTATATGCCTCTGGTCCTTCTGCTTTGATTTTTTCAACAACAACAGACATGTCATCCCAGCATTTTTTACTCCACTTAGGTTCTGTTAATCTAACTAGATCAACTTTACCCATTAAGCCAGTAGGAGCCCAATAGTATGTAAAAATTGGTTTCTTTTTTGCAAAAGCACCGGCAATAGCAGCATCTAATGCTCCTCCAGAACCTGGATCAAAGTTTGTATAGAATGCATCTAAACCATATTCTTTTTGTTTAACTAAATTTACAGTGTAGCAAGTCCAACCTGAAATACAGCTAGTCATTCTACCCTTTGATGGATTTTCAGGATCTTTAAATAGCGCAGCTATTTTAGGATCTTTCATATCATCAACTGATTTTAAATTATATTTATCAGCTGTAGCTTTATCTACGTAGAAAGCTTGTTGTGAATCTGGCGTGTTAACTCCAATATTTTTAATAGTACCAGCCTCAACATGTGGCTCGTAGTTAGCAATAATATTGTCATACCAAACTTCAGTAATAACATCTAACTGACCATCGTAGTGAGCAGCCATTATTGGTGTCGTACTTCCTTTAGTTACAGCTACTTCACATCCGTAACCTTTTTCAAGAATGAAAGCACTAATTGCTGTATGAATATTAGCACTACTCCAGTCAAAATCTCCCAATCTCGCTTTACAAGCTGCATTTGCACTAGTTCCTACTAATGACAAAGTAGATATAAAGAAAGCTGAAAGTATTAATCTTTTTAAAAACTTCATATATTATCTCCCTTAAGTTAAGTTTTAATGTGGTTAGTTAATAATGTATGGCTTCAAAATACAAGTTACTTTTTTATTAATTCAACTATAAAGTGCATTGAAAAGCATAGAAAACTAAATAATTATTAAGAATGTTGAGTATTAAAAAAATAGAAAAAAATAAATCTAACCTTAATATTGAATGGAGCGACGGAGAAAGAAGTAATTTTAATTATTTTTGGTTAAGAGATAACTGTCCAACAGCACACGACAAAGATTCTAACCATAGAATGTATAATATACTCGAGGCTTCAAAAAATTTAACAGCCAAGGAATCAAAAGTAAATGAAGAGGGTAAATTAGTAGTTAAATGGAGTGAGGGAGATCACACAAGCTATTTTGATCCAATGTGGCTTAGAGAAAATTGCTATACATTAAAAAATAAGCAAAAATTTACTTCACCTTACCAGCTATGGGATAACTCTTTAGAAAATAATTTAGATTCTATTAGTATTGATCATGATGAAATCCTAAATAGTGATGAAGGTTTAAGTAAATGGCTTGAACTTTTACATTATAAAGGGATAGCTATTGTAAAAAATACTCCAGTTGAAAAAGAGTCAGCTTTTCCAGTTTTAAATAGAATTAGTCATACAAGACAAACTTTTTTTGATACTCCTTTTGAAGTAATTAATATTCCAAAACCAAATAATTCAGCTTACACCGCACACGCCTTAAGAAATCATATGGATTTACCTTGGTTTGAAAATCCACCAGGTTATCAATTTTTACATTGCTTAATTAATGATGCAGAAGGTGGTGATTCTTCAGCAGTGGATGGATTTGCTGTTGCTGATTATTTAAGAAAAAATGAAAAAGAAATTTTTGATATTCTAGTAAATACACCACTTAAATTTAGAGACAAAGATTATACACAAAAGCTGGTAAGAAGTTTTTATGGATCTGCAATTTCATTAACCAAAGACAATGATTATAATGACATAAGATTTAGTCTTGCTACTATGGATGCATTAGATTGTCATCCAGATATTATGGACAAGGTATACAAAGCTCACCATAGATTTGGGAGTCTTTTACATGATGACAGATTTCAAATTAAATTTAGATTAGGTCCAGGTGATATCTTTTCATTTAATAATAGAAGAGCTCTTCATGGGAGAACAGCTTTTGATCCAAACTCTGGTCATCGCCATTTACAAGGATATTACATAGACAGAGATGAAATTATTGGAAGATTAAATTATTTAAAAAAATAATTTTATACATTTTCAAATATCAAATTATTATTTTTACTATATTTTTTAAATTCTGATTTTTTTTTAATTGTAAAATAAAACTTTTCAATTTTTAAATTCTGAATATCTTTATTCTTTAAATAAGTTTTGTCTAATATTAGACAATTAATATTCTCATTATCTGATTTTTTAATTATATATTTTATACTTACTGGTGGTGAAAAGGATAATCCTACTTTAATATTTTTTTTAATCTTTAATAGATTGTAAATATTTTTATGTTTAAATGAAATAAAGACACTTTTTGTAAATTTAGAAGTTTCCTTTAAAAGCTTTTTTAGAAGAAATTTTGAAAAAATTGGTTTAATTTCAATGAATAAAGGATACTTATTTTTTGAGCATTTTAATAAGTCTTTTAAGAGGATGATTGGTTTTTTTAATTTAGTACTAATCTCACTGATCCTTGAATAGGTAAGATTTTTTATGCTTAAATTTTTATTAAAAGTTTTTTTTAAAGTAAAATCATGAAAACAAATAAATTGACCATCTTTTGTTGCATGAATATCTGTTTCAATACCATAACCTTTTTTAAATGACTGTTTAAACGATTTTAAAAGATTTTCTTTATATCTTTTATCAACAATTCCTCTATGGATTAAGTGCATATTAATTATTTATTTTAGAAAATGCACTTATCTTATTTCCATCAAGATCTCTGAGGTAACAATAATAATCTCCAGATCTTATCCCAGGAACCCCTTCATCTTTTCCACCTAACTTAATTCCAGTATTGTAAAATTTACTAACAGTTTCTTTTGAATCTACAAAAAACGATATTTGAGTGCCATTTCCATAGTTTGCTTTTTTTTTATTAACAGGATTTGTTACATAAAATTCAATGTCCCCAAGTTTTTTTTTTGATGAATATCCTGCATATTTTTCATTAGTTACTGTTCTTGTTAAGTCAATCACTTTTAGTAATACATCATAAAAATTAATTGCTTTATTAAGATTATTAGTTCCAACCATTACGAATCCTATCATAAATTATTTCCAACCCGTTATTGTCTTAACTTCAAGGTATTCTTCAAGACCCCATACTCCACCTTCTCGACCATTTCCTGATTGTCTAAATCCACCAAATGGTGTTCCAGGATCTGCGGCATTACCATTTATGTATACACAGCCTGATTTAAGTTTTTTTGCAATTCTATGAGCTTTTTCTATATCTTCAGTTTGTAAATAATTTCCTAAGCCATACTCAGTATTGTTAGTAATTTTTATCGCCTCATCTTCTGTTTCAAAAGGAATGATTGATAAAACAGGTCCAAAAATTTCTTTTTTTGCTATTTCCATATTATCAGAAACATTTGTGAAAATTGTAGGTTTAATAAAATAGCCTTTATTTAAATTTTTTGGTAGTTCGGGTCCCCCTGCTGCTAATGTGGCACCTTCATTAATACCATTTTTAATTAGATTAATAATTTTATCATATTGTATTTTTGAAACTACAGGGCCTATATGATTTCCTTTTTTTGAGGCTATATCTACTTTTATAAGATTTGCTTCGTCAGCAGCTTCTTTAATGGCTCTTTGATAAATAGATTTTTCAACTAACATTCTTGTTGGTGCATCGCATGATTGTCCAGAATTACTCATAACATTTCTAATTCCATCTCTAACTGCATTTGGATATGAGTCTGCAAAAATAATATTTCCACCTTTGCCTCCCAGTTCAAGACAAACTCTTTTAATTGTATCAGCTGCATTTTTAGAAATTAACTTTCCAGCCCTTGTTGATCCTGTAAAAGAAACCATATCAATATCAGGATGACTAGATATAAATGTTCCTACTCCAGCTCCATCACCATTAACCAAATTAAAAACACCGTTTGGAAAGCTAACTTCATCAATCATTTCAGCAAATAGCATTGCAGAAATTGGGGCAATCTCTGAGGGTTTTAAAATCATTGTGCATCCAGTCGCCAATGCTGGAATAACCTTTAAAGCAATTTGATTAATTGGCCAATTCCAAGGAGTGATCAATCCACAAACACCGATTGGTTCATAACAAATATGATTACTTGATTTCTCATCAAAGTGCCTATCAAATTCAAAATCTTTAAGCCTTAAAATAAAATCCTCTAAATGTGATTGACCAGAAGCCGTTTGCACGTCTGTTGCCCAATCTATAGGCGCACCCATTTCTAAAGAAATAGATTCAGCCATTTCTTTAGATCTTTTTTTATAAACTGAGAGTAATTTTTCCAGATAATTTAATCTGTCTTCCTTAGTAGTTTCTTTCCATGTGTCTAAGGCATCTTTAGCAGATTTAACTGCTGCATTTGTATCTTCTTTAGATCCTATAGAAATAATTGCACATGGATCCTCATTACATGGATTAATTACTTTAAAGTCATTTGGTTTATTTGGCTCAACCCATTGACCATTAATATAAAATTTTCTTTTATCTAACATAATGACACTTTAGCATAGTAATTATATTTCATATCCTCTTTCTTCTTGTTCTTTATCAATTAGTTCATCTGGAAACCCATCTGCCCTAAAATCTATATTGTTTAAGTCTTCCATTCTTTTAACAATCATTGAAGACCAGGCCCTAGAACCATATTTTTTTTCACCATCTTTAAATATTTTGACAATTAAAGGAGAAATTTCCAAATTTGCGTTCAACTTTTTTGCTAAATTATTAAATAGACCTGTGTCTTTAAGAGCAAGGTCCATTGTAAAATTAATATTGTATGAACCATTTAAAATTACTTGGCTTTCAGTTTCATGAACAAATGAATTCCCAGATGAAACAGCTATACCTTTATAAACTTTAGATAAATCTAAATTAGATTTTTTAGCAACTGTCCAAGCTTCACCAAGAGCAACTAAATGAGTAGATGCTAAATAATTTGTAATAACTTTTAAAACAGTAGCTGAACCAAGCTCTCCGGTATGTAAAACTTTTCTACCCATAGTAATTAATGCAGGTAGTATTTTTTCGAAGGCATTTCTTTCACCGCCAACAAATATTGCGATATTTCCAGTTGCTGCTCGATGACAGCCACCACTTACTGGACCATCTAAAGGTTGTGCATTTTTTTCTTTTACTAGTTTACCCAATCTTTTTACTTCAGACTCGTCTGTGGTACTCATTTCTAGCCAAATTTTATTTTTAGAAAGACCATTAATAACTCCGTCTTCAGCTTCCATTACCTCGGCGCATATTTTTGGTGATGGCAAACATGTTATAACTAGATCAACTTTTTCAGCTAATTTTTTTGCTGTATTAACAACTTTTGCTCCTCTAATTTTAAAATCTTCAATTAAGTTTTTGTCTAGATCTCTGACCGTTAAATCAAATTTATTTCTTAATAAACTTTCTGCTAGTTTACCACCAACATTACCAAGCCCTATAAAACCAATTTTCATAAAGTCCTTTTTTTAGTGAATATTAAAGTACTTATGATATATTTTTTTTTAAATGCATTCAATAAAAGTAAAGCCAAAATACAATTCAATTGTAAATCCAAGAGTGGGAATAATTGTACTAGCAACTGACTTTAGAATTGAAAAAGATTTTATTACAGTAATTAAAAATATGGATGTAGATCTTTTTGTAAATCGTATTCATTGTTATTTTCCACTAACAAGCGAAAATTTGATAAAAATGTCTAGTACTGTAACAGATGTGTCAAAAGACATTTTACCTAATGAGAAATTAGATTGTGTGGTATATGGATGTACCTCTGGAACAATTGCTGCAGGATATGAAACGATTAAAAAAAAAATTAATTTAGCAAAACCTGAAGCAAAAGTTACCACGCCGAGTTCAGCAGCAATTAATGCCTTAAAAAAAATGAAAATTAATAAGATAGCAATTTTCACGCCTTATTCGAAAGTTTTAAACGATGAAGTTATCGACTATTTTCAAAAAGAAAATTTTGAGATTACTTCGAATGCTTACTTCGATATTTCAAATGATTTAGATATCGGAAAGGTTGATCAAAGTTATTTATATGAAACTTTATCAAAAATGGATTTAGCAAATGCAGATGCTCTTTTTATTTCATGTACAGCTTTACCTGCATTGTCAATTATAGAAAGACTTGAAAAAAAATTAAATAAAGTAGTATTGTCAAGTAACCAAGTCTTAATATGGGACACATTACAGTCAATTGGAAAAAAAGATTCTATAGATGGTTTTGGAAAATTATTTAAAAATAGATAAATGAACTTTACAAAAGAAGAATATAAATCTAGATTAAAAAAAGTTCAATCGTTGATGCTTGAAAAAGGGATTGAGCTTTTAATTTCTCATGATACAGCTAACATGAATTATCTTACAGGTTATGATGCTTGGTCATTTTATTATGCACAAGCAGTATTAGTTCACGTAAACTCAGATGAACCATTGTGTTGGGTAAGAAAACAAGATTCGGGTGGAGCTTATATAAAAACTTATTTAAAAAATGAAAATATTATTGCCTATGATGAAAAATACATACATACCTGGCCACTTCATCCCTACGATAATCTTGTAGATATTATTAAAGAAAAAAAATGGGACAAACTTACAATAGGCTTGGAAATGGATAGTCATTATTTTACGGCTTATTGTTATGAAAAAATTAGACAAGGATTACCAAATTCAAAATTAAAAGATTCCGAAAGACTAGTCAATTGGGCAAGAGTAGTAAAATCAGATGCTGAAATAAAACTAATGAAATCTGCGGCTCTTATTTCTCAAAAAGGAATGCAAACAGCAATTGATGTTATCAACCCTGGTGTAAGACAGTGCGATGCAGTTGGTGAAATACAAAAAGCATTATTTTATGGAACACCCGAGTTTGGAGGTGAATATTCTAGTATCGCAACTTTACTCCCAACTGGTAAGGGAACTTCCGCATCTCATTTAACGGCCACTCAAGATAAATTTGTTGAGGGTGAGGCAACAATTATCGAACTTTCTGGTGTGTATCAAAGATACCACTGCCCAATGGCCAGAACAGTTTTACTTGGAAAGCCAGATAAAAAAAAAATTGATACTATGAATAAAACTAACGAAGCTTTGCAAGCCGGAATTGATGCTGCAAAACCAGGAAAAACAGCAAATGATGTAGCACAAGCTTTTTGGAAAATTTTAGACAAATATGGAATTGAAAAAACATCAAGAACTGGCTACTCAATAGGTATTGGATATCCACCAGATTGGGGTGAGCACACCTTAAACATATCAAAAGGAGACATGACCTTACTTGAACCAAATATAACATTTCATATGATTGCTGTAATGCAATTTGGGGAATGGGGTGTTGAAGCCTCAGAAGCAATCCGTATAACAGATGAGGGATGTGAGTTATTCTGCAATTTTCCTAAAGAATTACACATAAAATAGTCGTAATAAAAAAACTTGATAAATAACCCTACAAATGTTTTAAATATTTGAAAAAAAAATATGTCAAAAAATCAGCAATTTGTAAGATTTGATAATGTAGACAAAAGCTATGATGGAAAAATCTTAGTTGTTAAAGGATTAAATCTAGACATCGAAGAGGGTGAGTTTGTAACAATGCTAGGACCCTCTGGTTCTGGTAAGACGACTTGTCTAATGATGTTAGCTGGCTTTGAAACTCCAACACACGGAGAAATTTATTTAGATGATAATATTATTTCAAATATTCCACCTCATAAAAGAGGTATTGGAATGGTATTTCAAAACTATGCATTATTTCCACATATGACTGTTTATGAAAATTTAGCATTTCCATTAAGAGTTAGAAAAATACCAAAAGACGAAGCAGATAAAAAAATTGACAAAGCACTATCGATGGTATCGCTTCAAGGTTTTGAAGCTAGAATGCCAATGCAACTATCTGGAGGACAACAACAAAGGGTTGCTGTTGCAAGATCACTTGTGTTTGATCCAAAACTTGTATTAATGGATGAGCCACTAGGAGCTTTAGATAAAAACTTAAGAGAAAGTATGCAATATGAGATTAAACATATTCATGAAAGTATTGGTGTAACGGTTGTTTATGTAACACACGATCAAACTGAAGCTTTAACAATGTCAAATAGAATTGCTGTATTCAATGATGGAAAAGTTCAGCAGCTTTCTAGTCCAGATGATCTTTATGAAAAACCGGTAAATTCTTTTGTTGCAGAATTTATTGGAGAAAACAATACATTTAATGGAACAGTTAGCGATGTTTCAGAAAATATTTGTAAAGTTAAATTAAATAGTGGAACTGAAATTTTAGCAAATCCTATTTCTGTAAAAGCCAAAGGTGATAAAACTACTGTATCTTTAAGACCAGAGAGAGCTTTGATTAATCCTAAAGATAAGATGGACAATAACCATAAGGCAAAAATTAAAGAAGTTATCTATCATGGTGATCATACAAGATTAAGAATGGACATGTTAGGCAATGATCAATTTATATTAAAAATTCCAAATAGTTCATCAAATCTAGATATAAAATTAGGAAATGATATTAACGTTGGCTGGAATGCAAATGATAGCAGGGCCCTTGACCCAAAATAAATAATCTAAATTTCCTAAAAAATAAAGGCAAAATGGCCATAATTGACTGTTGACTCATCTTGCTGATCTTGTTTTACTTTCACTTTATAAAAATACGTTAACGTTAAATAGGAGATAAAATGAAAAAATTAAGTAAATTATTACTTGCTCTTTCTTTTGTACTGTCTGTTACTTCGTCAGCATTTGCAGTTACTGTAGTGTCTTGGGGTGGTGCTTACACAGAAAGTCAAAAACTAGGGTATGGTGATCCTACTGCTAAAAAATTAGGAATACCTGTTAATTGGGTAGACTACACAGGTGGATTATCAGAAATTAAAGCTCAAAAAGAAGCTGGAAAAATCACTTGGGATATCATTGATGTGTACGCAAAAGACACTATCATTGGTTGCGATGAGGGTATCTTTGTTGAATTCGATTTTGATAAAGACTTTGCTCCTGCACCAGATGGAACAAAAGCTTCTGATGACTTCTTTACAGGCATGCCTTCAAAATGTGCAGTTGGAAATATTCTGTACTCTTGGAACTTTGCTTACAATAAGAACAACGTAAAAGGTACTCCAAAATCAGCTAAAGACTTTTTTAATACAAAAAAGTTTCCTGGTAAAAGAGCTATTTACAAAGGTGCAATGTCTAACTTAGAATTAGCTATGGCCGGTGCAGGAACAAAAGCTGGTAAAGGTGGTGATAAGATTTACAAATCACTTGAGAAAGATGGTGGAGTTGAAAAAGCAATAGCTAAAATCAAATCACTTTGTGCAGATCCAAAAGGTGGATGTGTATTCTGGAATGCTGGAGCTCAGCCACCAGAACTATTAGCTAATGGTGAAGTTGTTATGGCTACTGGTTGGAATGGTAGATTCTTTAATGCACAAATGGAAGGAACTCCAATTGTACAAGTATGGGATTCACAAATTCTTGACTATGAGTATTTTGCTATGGTTAAAGGTGGACCTAACGATGCTAACGGTAAAGCTATGAAAGTTCTTAGAGAAATGACAAGTACTGAAGGCCTAGCAGGAAGTGCTAAGTATATTGCTTACGCTCCTTGGAGAAAATCTTCAATTGCTATCATGGAAGCAGGAGAGCCTTGGTTTAAAGATGGTAAAACTAAGATGGTACCACATATGCCAACAGCACCTGCGAACACTAAATCGTACATTCTTATGAACCCTGAATTCTGGGCAGATAACCAGGATGAAATTGGTGAAAAATGGGAAGCTATGAAAGCTGGTCTGTAATTTAATTATAGATTAAACTTTTATTTTATTTGAAGGGCGGTTATTATATAGCCGCCCTTTTTTATTATGAGCTCTGAACAAATTTTATCATCTGACGGAACACCTTTAGAAATCAGTTTAAAAAAAGCTGAAAGAAGAAATAAGATAAGAGCCTTGATGCTTGTGGGTCCTCTATTTTTATTTCTTTTAATTACTTATGTATTTCCAATTGCTGATATGTTGTTTAGAAGTGTTGATGATCGAATGATTACCAGTAAACTACCCAATACTTTTGCAGCCCTAGAGCAATGGGATGGAAAAAATTTGCCAGATGAAGAGGTGTACGAAGCATTTTATAAAGATTTTTATCCGCTAGCTATAGCTAAAGAAGCAGGAAAATTATATCAAAGATTGAATTATGAAAAATCAGGTTTTAGCAGTGGACTAAAAAAAACAAATAGAAAAATAAAAAAATTTGAAAAAGGAAATTATAAAGAACAGTTCATGGCAACACATAAAATATGGAATAAAGTTGAATATTGGACTGCTTTAAAGAACACAGCACCAAATTGGTCCTACGCAAAATACTTAAAAGGTATGGATTTAAAATTTAATGATAAAAGAAATATAGTTCAAGTTGCAGAGGACAGAAAGATACATAAAATTCTATGGTTGAGAACTTTAAATGTAGCTTTTTGGGTCACAGTTTTTTGCTTTTGTTTGGCTTATCCAATTTCACATTTATTAGCCACACTTCCGATGAAATATAGTAATTTACTAATGATCTGTGTTTTACTTCCATTCTGGACATCTTTGTTAGTGAGAACTTCAAGCTGGATGGTATTGCTTCAACAACAGGGTCCAATAAATGATTTAATTGTATGGCTTGGTTTGGCAGCTAACGATAACCGACCTGAACTAATGTATAATGTTATTGGAACATTTGTAGCAATGACTCAAATTCTTTTACCTTTTATGGTATTGCCACTTTATAGTGTCATGAAAACAATTTCTCCAAGCTTGATGAGAGCTGGAAAATCTTTAGGTGGAACGCCTTTAACTGCATTTCTAAAAATTTACTTCCCTTTAACTATGCCAGGAATTGGTGCGGGTTGCTTGTTAGTATTTATTATTTCAATAGGATATTACATTACTCCAGCTCTAGTAGGTGGAGCTAGTGGATCATTAATAAGTAACACAATTGCATACCATATGAAGAGTTCATTAGACTGGGCCTTTGCATCTGCATTAGGAACAATGTTATTGGTGGGTGTTTTAACAATCTACTGGATTTATAATAAATTAGTTGGAATAGATAATATAAAATTAGGATAAATTATGGCTTTACCAAATTATACACCGCTGCACTATAAAATATGGCACTACACATATTTAACTATCTGCGCACTTGTATTTTTCTTTTTAATTGCACCACTATTTGTAATTTTACCACTTTCATTTAATGCCGAACAGTACATTCATTTTTCAGAAAAAATGCTCGCATTAGATCCAGATGGTTTTTCTTTAAGATGGTATAAGGATATGATTTGGGGAACAAAAAACCCTTGGGGTCTAGCTACAAAGAATAGTTTAATAATTGCATTTTTTGCAACTATAGGAGCAACAGTTCTTGGAACAGTAGCAGCCCTAGGTTTGAGTAGTAGACATATGCCTTACAAAGCAGCATTTATGGCTTTATTAATTTCTCCAATGATAGTTCCATTGATTATTTCTGGTACAGCAATATTTTTCTTTATGGCAAAAGTAGGTTTAGCTGCAACGCATACTGGGATTATTCTTTCACACATAATCTTAGGAACACCATTTGTTGTGATAACAGTTACAGCAACCTTAAGTGGATTTGATCATAGTGTCACGAGAGCTGCAGCGAGCTTAGGTAGCAATCCTGTGAATACTTTTATGAAAGTAACTTTACCTTTAATAACACCTGGGGTTATTTCTGGGGCGTTATTTGCTTTTGTTACTTCATTTGATGAAGTGATAGTTGTTTTATTTTTAGCTGGATTAGAAAATACAACTATACCTATTCAAATGTGGGTAGGTTTAAGAGAGCAACTGAGTCCAACGATTTTAGCAGTTGCAACATGTTTAATTATAATGTCAACTTTAATTCTTCTTAGTGCGGAACTTTTGAGAAGAAGATCTGAAAGATTAAGAGGAATTAATAGGTAATTCATTTACTAATTTCACTTTTTTTATTATAAACAATTCTTAAATTTTAAAAAGTTTATGGAAATTAAGAAAGTAGTAGTTATTGGATCAGGAACAATGGGCAGTGGTATTGCAGCACATTTGTGCAACGCGAATATTCCCGTAACTTTGCTAGATTTAAAAACAGAAATTAGTAAAAAAGCAAGAGATAGAATTCACAAATCAAAACCACCTCTTTTATTAGATAGATCAAAAATAGATAATATTAAAGTTGGAAATATAACTGATAATTTTGATGAAGTTAAAGATGCTGATTGGATTGTGGAAGCAGTTGTTGAAAGAATTGATGTTAAACATCAAATTTACGAAAAAATATTTAAAGTAAGAAAAGATGGGGCAATTGTTTCCTCAAATACTTCGTCAATTCCAATTAAAGTTTTATCTGAACATTTAAAGGACATGGAAAAAAAAGATTTTTGTATTACTCATTTTTTTAACCCAGTAAGATATATGGGTCTCCTAGAGATAGTTAAAAATGAAAATAACGACCTCAGAAAGATCAATCAGTTAAAAAAATTCTGTGAAGTCGAATTAGGTAAAGGAGCTATAATTTGTAATGACACCCCAGGTTTTTTAGGAAATAGAGTCGGTGTTTATGCAATGCAAGTAGCGATGACAGAAGCTTTTAAATTGAAACTTTCAATTGAAGAAGCAGATGCAATTTTTGGAAGGCCAATGGGTATTCCAAAAACAGGTGTATTTGGTTTATATGATTTAATAGGAATTGATTTAATGGCTGATGTATTAAAAAGTTTTATTAAAGAGTTACCAAAATCTGATGAATTTCATGAAGTTGCAAAAGAAATTCCATTGGTGAAAAAACTAATTGAAACAGGTTACACAGGTAGAAAGGGTAAGGGTGGATTTTATAGAATGAATAAGACAGGAACTTTAAAAATTATGGAAGCTATAAATCTTGAAACTGGTAGTTACTCTACCAGCAAAAAAATTGATATTAAATCAGATAAAGTTGATTTAAAAAAATTAATTAATAGAAAAGATAAATATGGCGAATATGCTTGGTCAGTTATATCTAAAATAATTAAATATGCATCTTCATTAGTTCCAAATATTACAAAAGAATTCAATGATATTGATGAAGCAATGAGACTTGGATTTAATTGGACCAAAGGTCCATTTGAGATGCTGGAAGAAATAGGTGTACAAAATTTTTTTAATAAAATTGATAAATTTAAAGGAAATTATTTCTTAGAAAATTTATCAAAAAGCAAAAATGAAGATTTTTATGGTGAAAGACAAAAGTACACAAATATTGAAACTTTGGGCAAGGTAAAGAAAATTGCATTAAATATAGATGGAAATGACTCAGCAAAAATTTATAGATTTAAAGATTATAATATTGTTGAGTTTACGACTAAAGCTAATGCTTTAAATTATGACTCAATGGATGCGCTTAAAAAAGCAACTGATAAACCGTTGGTAATAATTAATGAAAGTATGCAATTTTCTGCAGGAGTAAATTTAAATTACACAATGGAATTTGCAGATAAAAATGATTTCAAATCAATTGAAAAATTTATTAAATATTTTCAAGAGACATGTAAGCACTTAAAATATTCAAAATATCCTGTGATTTCAGCCCCATCAGGATTAACATTAGGTGGTGGTTTTGAAGTGATGGTTCAAAGTAATTTTGTTGCATCACACACGAATATCGTAGTTGGATTAGTTGAAACTATTGTTGGTTTAATACCAGCAGGGGGTGGATGTAAAGAAATGTTATCAAGATGGTTAAATACTGATGAGGCAAAAAAAGATCCCAATTTTGCATCTCTTAAAGTTTTTGACATTATAGGATATGGAAGAACGGCTACCTCACCAGTTGAAGCAGAACCAATGAAATATTTAAGACCTGAAGATAAAAAGATAATGAATAGAAATAGCTTATTGGAAGTTTCTAAAAAAATTTTAATAGATAACAAAAATTTTAAACCACCAGAAGAATCTAAATTTAATCTTCCTGGTAAATTGGTATTAGAAGATATGAATAAAATTTTAGAAAAACTTTATAATGATAAAGTAATTTTAGATCATGGAGTAACAGTCGCAAAAGAATTAGCTTATGTATTAAGTGGTGGTGATACAACAATAAATAAAACTTTATCCGAAGATGATTTATTTGAATTAGAATTAAATTCATTTATGAGATTAATTGAAACTCAAAAAACTCAAGATAGAATTAAACATACTTTAGCAACTGGAAAACCACTAATTAATTAGGATTAATGCGTATCATCATCTGAAGGTTCCTTTTTTATAAATTCTTGACTCTTATTTTCTTTTTCTTCAAATTTTCTTAATAATTCTTCTTCTTTACGCCTCTGTTCTTCATCAAAGTTTCTTTCCCATTCTTTTATTCGTATATTTTCTTGTTCAATCCTTTTTTCTTCAATTATTCTCGCTTCTTTTACTTTTTGTTCCTCTAGTTCTTTT